>JBBQRO010000016.1:0-43132 GCA_038214685.1 Acidimicrobiales bacterium | reverse complement strand
TGACCACCCCGCCGCTGACCACCCCGCCGCTGACCACCCCGCCGCTGACCACCCCGCCGCTGACCACCCCGCCGCTGACCACCACCCCACCCCTCGGGAAGCCTCGCTGACAGCTTGCATCTACGGCCTTATGACCGATCTGTCGGCGCACCTCAGTCTCAGGGAACAAGCGCTCGATGCCGTGTTGTCGAAATCGACATGGGAACCTGTCTCTCCGGGACCAGGCTTCGAGTCGATGTACGAGCAGGAGCAGGAGGCGCCTGCGAGCCGGCTCCCCTTGGAGCCGGCGAGATCCGGATCAGTCGCCCCGCTGCTCGCGGAGATAGCGTTCGAGCTCGTCGGCCAGGGCGTCGCCGGTGACCATCTCCATGTCCGGCACATCGTCGTCATCCGCGGTGGCCTCCAGGCGGCGCACGTAGGCGACCACGTCGTCGTCGGCGGCCACCACCTCGCTGACCTGGCGCTCGTAGTCGGCCGCCGCCACCTGGAGCTCATCGGTGTCCACCGACGTGGCCAGCAGCTCTGCCGCTCGTTCGACGAGCGCCAGCGCCCCCTTGGGCGACGGCGTGGTGGCCACGTAGTGGGGGACTGCGGCCCACAGCGAGGCCGACGGGAGGTGAACCTTGCCGAAGGCCTCGTGCAGGACGCCGACGATGCCCGTGGGGCCTTCGTAGGTGGACAGCCCAAGTCCCAGGCGGCGGACCATCTCGGCATCGGCGGCGGTGCCGGTGATCCGCACCGGCCGGCTGTGGGCCACGTCGGCCAGCAGGGCGCCGAGGATGACGATCATCCTGACGCCCAGCTCGGTGGCCACGCCGACGACCTCCCGGGTGAAGGTCCGCCACTTGAGCTGGGGCTCGTGGCCGAGCAGGAGGACCACGTCGCGCGACGTCCCGGGCAGGGCGGCATGGGACAGCTCAGTACCGGGCCAGTCGATGCGGCGGGTGAGGCCCTGGACCAGCCGGACCTGGGGTCGGGTGGCCGTGTAGTCGTAGAAGTCCTCGTGGTCGATGGTGGCGAACGGAGTGGCCGACCAGAGATCCCGCAGGTACCGGGCTGCGGTGGAGGCGGCGTCGGCGGCGTCGTTCCAGCCCTCGAAGGCGGCGACCAGCACCGGCTCCCGCAGCTGGGGCCGGTCCTGCCAGCGCACGTAGTCCATCGGCTCCACGGTACCGGCGCGGTTGGGGAACGAATGTCCCACCCCCGCCGTACCCTGGATCCCGATGGCGTCGTTGGAGCGCTTCTCTCCGGTTGCCCGGGCCTGGTTCCAGGCCGCGTTCGACGCGCCCACTGCGGCCCAGGAACAGGGCTGGGACGCCATCAGCAAGGGCGACCACACCCTTATCCTCGCTCCCACCGGCTCGGGCAAGACGCTGGCCGCTTTCTACTGGACGCTCGACCGCCTGATGGCCGAGCCGACCGACAACACCTGCCGTGTGTTGTACGTCTCTCCCCTCAAAGCGCTCACCTACGACGTGGAGCGCAACCTTCGGGCGCCCCTGGCGGGCATGGCCCTGGAGGCCGAACGGCGCGGCCTTCCCGTGCCCTCGGTCCGCGTCGGTACCCGCACGGGGGACACGCCGGCCGCCGACCGGCGCGATCTGGTCCGCCACCCGCCCGACATCCTCATCACCACGCCTGAGTCGCTGTACCTGCTGCTCACGTCGCAGGCCCGGGAGATGCTCCGATCGGTCGAGCACGTGATCATCGACGAGATCCACTCGGTGGCGGGCACCAAACGGGGCGCCCACCTGTCCCTATCGTTGGAGCGCCTCGAACGGCTCACCGAGCGTCCGCCCCAGCGCATCGGCCTCTCGGCCACCCAGCGGCCCCTCGAGGAGGTGGCCCGCTTCCTGGGCGGCCGGTCGGGCGGGAAGCCCCGGCCGGTCACCGTGGTCGACGCCGGCGTTCGCAAGACCCTGGAGCTGCAGGTCATCGTGCCGGTGGAGGACATGGCCGAACTCGGCCGGCCCATCGAGGACGACGGCGGCGCCGTGCTGTCCGGTCCGGCGGCGGGCAACCCGGAGGCTCGCCACTCCATCTGGCCGGCCATGCACCCCGTCCTGCTGGAGCTCATCCGCTCCCACCGGTCGACGCTGATATTCGTGAACTCCCGGCGGCTCTCCGAGAGGCTGGCCGCCCGGCTCAACGAGCTGGCCGGCGAAGACCTGGTCCGGGCCCACCACGGCTCGGTGGCCCGGGAGCAGCGGCTGGAGATCGAGGACGCTCTGAAGGCCGGCAAGCTGCCGGCCCTCGTGGCTACGTCGAGCCTGGAGCTGGGCATCGACATGGGCGCCATCGACCTGGTCGTGCAGGTGGAGTCGCCGGCGTCGGTGGCCAGCGGCCTGCAGCGCATCGGCCGGGCCGGCCACCAGGTGGGCGAGCCGTCGAGGGGAAGGATCTTCCCCAAGTTCCGGGGCGACCTGGTGGAGGCGGCCGTCGTCGCCCAGCGCATGGTGGCCGGGCTGATCGAGGAGACCCGCGTCCCCCGCAACCCCCTCGACGTGTTGGCCCAGCAGATCGTGGCCATGGTGGCGGTCGAGGATCTGCGGGTCGAGGAGGTGGCCGAGGTGGTGGCCGGCGCCTACCCCTTCGCCGACTGCTCACCCGCCTTGCTGGAGAACGTGCTCGACATGTTGGCCGGACGCTACCCGTCTGACGAGTTCGCCGAGCTCCGACCCCGGATCGTCTGGGACCGGGCCGAGGGCACGCTGCGGGCCCGGGCCGGCGCCCGCATGCTGGCCGTGGTCAGCGGCGGCACCATCCCCGACCGTGGCCTGTACGGGGTCTTCACGCCGGAAGGGAACCGGGTCGGCGAGCTCGACGAGGAGATGGTCTACGAGAGCCGGGTGGGGGAGACGTTCCTGCTGGGCGCATCAACGTGGCGGATCGAGGAGATCACCCGCGACCGGGTGGTGGTCACGCCGGCGCCGGGGCAACCGGGGAAGATGCCGTTCTGGCACGGCGACGGCCTGGGCCGCCCGGCCGAGCTGGGCCGGGCCATCGGCGCCTTCCTCCGTGTGGTGGGCGACTGGTCCGACGCCAAGCTGGTCGAGGAGTGCTCGCTCGACCCGCTGGCCCTCAGCAACCTCCGCGCTTACCTGGCCGAGGAACGCGAGGCCACCGGCGGCGTGCTGCCCACCGACCGCCAGATCGTCGTCGAGCGCTTTCGCGACGACCTGGGCGACTGGCGCATCTGCGTGCTGTCGCCCCTGGGCGGTCGGGTGCACGCCCCGTGGGCGCTGGCCATCGAGGCCCGGGCTCGTGACCGCCTGGCCGTCGAGGTCCAGACCATGTGGAGCGACGAGGGCATCGTCGTCCGCCTGCCCGAGGCCGACGAGTCGCCGCCCGTCGACTCCGTGCTGTTGGAGCCCGAGGAGATCGAGGCCCTGGTGGTGGGCGAGCTGGCCAACTCGGCGTTGTTCGCGGCCCGGTTCCGGGAGAACGCGGCCCGGGCGCTGCTCCTTCCCCGGCGCCGGCCCGGGTCTCGCACGCCCCTGTGGCAGCAGCGCCAGCGGGCAGCCGACCTGCTGGCCGTCGCCTCCCGCCACGGCGATTTTCCCATCCTGCTGGAGACCTACCGCGAGTGCCTTCGTGACGTCTTCGACCTTCCCGCCCTCACCGAGCTCATGACCTCCATCCGGGCCCGCACCGTGCGGGTCGTGTCGGTCGACACCACCTCGCCGTCGCCCTTCGCCCAGTCCCTGGCCTTCCAGTACGTGGCCAACTTTCTCTACGAGGGCGACGCCCCGCTGGCCGAGCGCCGGGCCCAGGCCCTCACTCTCGACCGGGAGATGCTGGCCGAGCTGCTCGGGGCCGAGGAGCTGCGGGAGCTCATCCACCCTGAGGCACTGGAGGGGCTGGAGGCCAACTTGCAGGCCCTCGACGAGCGCTGGTGGGCACGGGACGCAGACGAGGCCCACGACCTGCTCCGCCGCCTGGGCGACCTCTCCCGGGAGGAGCTGCGGGCCCGGTCCACCGATGAATTCGCCGCCGCGCTCGTCGCCGACCGGCGGGCCGTCGAGGTGCGCCTGGCCGGGGAGGTGAGGCTCATCGCCACCGACGATGCCGGCCGCTACCGCGACGCCCTCGGTGTGCACCCTCCGCCCGGGTTGCCGGAGATCTTTCTGGCGCCGGTCGAGGACCCGCTGGGCTCGCTGCTCGGGCGCTTCGCCCGCACCCACGGGCCGTTCCGCTCCGACGAGCCCGCCGCCCGGTTGGGCCTTCCGGTGGGGGTGGTCGAGGCCCTCCTGTCGGCCCGGGCCGACGGTGGCGTGCTCCTGCGGGGGGAGTTCCGGCCCGGAGGTTCCGGTCGTGAGTGGTGCGACCCCGAGGTGCTGCGTTCGCTGCGCCAGCGGTCGCTGGCTGCCCTCCGCAAGGAGGTGGAGCCGGTCGACGCCGGCACCCTCGCCGGGTTCCTCCCGGCGTGGCAGGGCGTCGGCAGCGAGGCCAAGGGGCTCGACCGGCTCTTCGAGGTCGTCCGCCAGCTCCAGGGCGTGGCCATCCCCGCCTCGGTGCTCGAGCGCTACGTGCTGCCGGCCCGGATGGGCGACTACTACCCCCGCCTGCTCGACGAGCTCACCGCCGCCGGCGAGGTGGTGTGGGTCGGGGCCGGCCCGCTGGGGCGCGACGACGGCAAGGTGATGCTCTTCCTCCGGGGCAACGCCGCCCTGCTCCGTCCGCTTGCCGGGTCCGGTGGCGACCGCCCCGACGGCCCGGAGCACGACCGCCTGCGGGAGTTCCTGGACCGGCGGGGCGCCTCGTTCTTCCGGGAGTTGGCGGGCAGCGACGACAAGGCGTCCCTCGACGCGTTGTGGGACCTGGTCTGGGCCGGCGAGGTCACCAACGACTCCTTCGCCGCCCTGCGGGCTTTCGCCGGCGGAAGTGGCAGCCGCGCCCGTGCCGCCAAGCGCACCGGTCGTCCCCGGGTCGGTTCGCTCACCGTGCTCGGCCCGCCCCGGGCGCAGGGCCGGTGGTCGCTGGTCGACGCCGACCTCCCCGTCGACGAGGTGAGCGCCACGGCGCGTGGGCACGCCCTGGCCACCGCGCTGCTCGACCGCCACGGCGTGCTGACCCGGGAGGCGGTGCGGGGCGAGGGCCATCCCCGGGGCTTCGCCGGGGTCTACCCGGTGCTCCGGGCCATGGAGGAGTCCGGCCGCTGCCGGCGGGGCTACTTCGTATCCGGCCTGGGCGGCGCCCAGTTTGCCCTGCCCGGGGCGGTGGACCGCCTACGGGCCGACCGCCGGGACCGCGGGAAGGGAGCCATGGTGCTGGCCGCCACCGATCCGGCCAACGTCTACGGGTTGTCCCTGGCGTGGCCGCAGCAGCCGGGAGCGGCCACGAAGCCGGCGAACGGCCCCCGCCGGGTTGCCGGTGCCTACGTTGTCCTTCTCGACGGCCAGCCCTGCCTCTACGTCGAGAAGGGGGCCAAGGGGCTGGTGGCCCTGCGGGCCTTCGACGGCACATGGGAGGACGCCGCCGTGGCCGCCCTCACCAGCCTGGTGAGCAGCGGGCGGACGAGGCGGCTGAGCGTCGAGCGATACGACGAGGCACTCGATCCGGTCCTTCGGGCGGCGGGGTTCGTACCGTCTCCGAAGGGCCTGGTGCGTTATGGCACCTGAGCGCAATACTTATGGCATGAAGCGCACCACGATCATGGCCGACGAGGAGCTGCTCGACGACCTGCGCCGGATCGCACGTGAGGACGGCGTGCCGTTGGCCGAGGTCATCCGGGATGCGCTTCGCACGAAAGCCGCCCAGCGGCGGCCCCGACTGAAGGGCAAGGGCGCGTTCCGTTCCGGCCTTCCCCCGATCGACTGGAATGCCGATCTCAAGATCGAGCCGCCGTCGTGGCGCTCGTAGTCGACACCGGTCCGCTCTACGCCTGGTTCGATGCGGACGACCCCGATCACGAACGGTGCGGGTTGCTTCTCGACGGCATCGACGAAGCCATTATCGTGCCCGCACCGGTCGTCGTTGAGCTCGAGTGGGTGGCCACCAGCCGTGGGGGCCGAGAGGCGTTCGGCACCTGCATCGACAACATCGAGTCGGGCAGCCTGGAGGTGGCCGACCTTACAGTCAACGAGTACGGGCGGGCCATGGCTCTGGTCCGGCGCTACACCGATTTCCCGCTCGGGTTCGTCGACGCGGCAGTGATCGTGTTGTGCGAACGACTGGGAGAGCGCAAGGTCGCCACCCTCGACCACCGTCACTTCAGCGTCATCCGCCCGTCCCACACCCGATCGCTCCGGCTCCTGCCCGATGCCTGAGGGCGACGTCCTCTTTCGCACAGCGGTCACCCTGCAGAAGTGGCTGGCCGGGCGGCTGGTCACCGACGCCACCACCTCGGCGAAACCCATGGTCGGCCGGACAGTCGAGAGGGTGGAGGCCAACGGCAAGCACCTGCTCGTGCGGTTCGACTCCGGCCACGTGCTGCACACCCATCTGCGCATGACCGGGTCGTGGCACGTCTACAGCGCCGGCGAGCGGTGGCAGCGCCCCGCGAGCCAGGCCAAGGTATCGGTGACGTGCGGCGACCGGGTGGCGGTGTGCTTCAACGCCCCGATCGTCGAGCTGCTGGCGCCCGGCGGCGAGCGGTCGCACCCGAGCCTCTCCAAGCTCGGTCCCGACGTCCTTGACCAGCCGCTCGACGTCGAGGAGATCCGGCGGCGGGCCCGTAGTAGCCCGCCGGGCACCGCCCTCGGTGTGCTCTTGCTCGACCAGCGGGTGGCCGCCGGCATCGGCAACATCTGGCGCTGCGAGTCGCTGTTCCTCGAAGGGCGCAGCCCGTGGGCCGAGGTGTCCAGCCTCGCCGACGACGAGTTGACCGGCCTGTTCGCCACCGCCCACCGGATCATGCGCCACAGCCTGGGGCCCTTCACCGGCCGCCCCCAGACCTGGGTCTACCGCCGCGCCGGCCGGCCCTGTCACCGGTGCGGCACGTCGGTGCGGTCGAAAGGTCAGGGCGAACAGGCCCGCACCGCCTACTGGTGCCCGGCGTGCCAACCCGGTTGAGCCCGTCACAACAGGACTTGGTGAACCGGTGACATCTGGTGCGACATACGACACCACGTGTCACCGGTTCGTCGTCACGAGCGTGGCGGCAAGGATGCCGGGATGACCGACAAGCCGGCCCACTGAGCGCCATGTCCGGGCGCCCGCCCCGCCAGCGGCTGCTCGTCGACCTGACCCCGCTGCGGGTGTCGCGGGACTACCGGCTCCTCTTCATCGGCTCCGGAGTCTCCTATCTCGGTCGCCAACTCACCGTGGTGGCCATTCCCTTCCAGGTTTTCACCATCACGGGGTCGTCGCTGGCCGTGGGCATGGTGGGACTGGTCACCGTCGTGCCCCTCGTCGTGCTGTCGTTGGCCGGCGGGGCGATCGCCGACGCTGTCGATCGGCGCAAGCTGCTCCTGGTCACCCAGCTCCTCTCCGCGGCCACCAGCGCAGGCCTGGCCGTCAACGCCGGCGCGTCGTCGCCCCGCCTGTGGCCGATCTACGTCCTCGCCGCCCTCTCGGCGGGCTTGGCCGGCGTCGACCTGCCGGCCCGCACGGCCACCATTCCCCGCCTGGTCGGCCACGACCTGTATCCCTCCGCCGCCGCCCTGGGGCAGATCCAGTTCCAGATCGGGCAGGTGGTGGGGCCGGCTCTGGCCGGTGTGGTGATCAGCCAGGTCAGCCTGGCCGCGGCGTACTGGATCGACGTGATCAGCTTCGCCGCCGCGGTGGTCGCCCTCGTCTTCATCTCACCCCAGCCGCCCGAGGGAGGCGGCACCCGGGCCAGCCTGGCGTCGATCGGTGAGGGCCTGCGCTACGTGAGGGGCCGACGGCTCCTGATCGGCACCTTCCTGATCGACATCGACGCCATGGTCTTCGGCATGCCCCGGGCCCTGTTCCCGGCCTTGGGCACCGGCTTCTTCGGCGGCGGCGCCCTGGCCGTCGGCCTTCTGTACGCGGCTCCGGGCGCCGGCGCCCTGATCGGGGCGCTGTTCACCGGGTGGGTGGGCCGGGTGCGTCGCCAGGGCCGGGCCGTCATCGTGGCCGTGCTGGTCTGGGGAGGGGCTATCGCCGCGTTCGGCCTGGTCCCCTGGTTACCGCTGGGGCTGCTCATGCTGGCCGTGGCCGGAGCGGCCGACGTCGTCTCCGCCGTCTTCCGCAACACCATCCTGCAACTCTCGGTTCCCGACGGCATGCGCGGCCGGTTGTCGTCGGTGCACATAGCGGTCGTCACCGGCGGGCCCCAGTTGGGCGACGCCGAGGCCGGGGCGGTGGCTGCTCTCACGTCGGCCAGGTTCTCGGTGGTGTCGGGGGGAGTGGCCTGCATCCTCGGTGCTCTGGCCCTCGTGCGGCTGGTACCAGAACTGGCCCGGTACGATGCCGAGGCTGAAACCAGGAGGTCGGATGGCTGACGGAGCCAAGGTACGCACGGTTGCCGAGGTCATGACGAAAGACGTCCTGACAGCGTCCGGAGCGGAGGAGCTGTCGAAGGCGTCGGCCCGGATGATCGAGCGGGGGGTGGGGTCGATCGTGGTGGTCGACGACGAGCAGCCGGTGGCCATCCTCACCGAGCGGGACCTGGTCCGGGCCGGCGCCGCCGGGGCCGATCTGTCCACCGCCAAGGTTGCCGACTGGATGACGCCGAACGCCAATACCGTCGGCCCCGACGACACCGTGCTGGCCGCCCTCGACAGCCTGAACGCCCACGGCTTCCGCCACTTCCCCGTCGTCGACGGCGGCGCGCTGGTCGGTGTGGTGTCGATCCGCGACATGCTCCAGCTGGCCCAGGTACTGCGGGTCGAGCACCCCGGCGCCATCGAGGCCCGGCGCGGCCTCGAAGGCGTGGTCGTGGCCGAGACCGAGGTGGGCGACGTCAGGGGCCAGGAGGGCTTCTACCACTACCGCGAGTACAACGCGGTGGAGCTGGCCGAGAAGCGCACGCTGGAAGACGTCTGGCACCTGCTCTACGAGGGCCACCTGCCCACGACCGCCGAGCGGGAGGCCTTCGCCCAGGAGATCCGCTCCCTGCGAGAGATCCCGCTCACGGTCAAGGGGCTGTTGCCGGCCATTGCCACCGCCGGCGACCACTTCGTGCCCCTAGACGCCCTGCGCAGCGCCTACTCGCTGCTGGCCTACGCCCTCGACTTCAGGTCATGGCTCGACATCGACAGCGCCGCCCTGCGGGCCAACGCCATGCAGACCAGCGCTGTCATGCCCACGCTGATCATGGCGCTGTACCGGCTCAACCAGGGGCTTGAGCCCATCGATCCCCACCCCGACCTGCCATATGCAGCCAACTACCTGTACATGCTCACCGGTGAGGTTCCCGAGCCGGGCCACGCCCGGGCCATCGAGCAGTACCTGATCTCCACAACCGACCACGGGTTCAACTCCTCCACCTTCACCGCCCGGGTCATCACCTCCACCGGCGCTGATCTCGGCTCCGCCGTCGTCGGGGCCATCGGGGCCCTGTCCGGCCCCCTGCACGGTGGTGCCCCGAGCCGTGCCCTCGACATGCTCGACGCCATCGGCACTCCCGACAAGGCCGAGGCCTGGATCCGTTCTTCGGTGGAGAAGGGTGAGCGGATCATGGGCTTCGGCCACCGCATCTACAAGACCGACGATCCGCGGTCCCTCATGCTGCGGGGCGTGGCCGAGCGACTCGGTGGCGACATGGTCGACTTCGCCAAGAAGGTGGAGAGAACGGTCGTCGAGGTGCTGGCCGAGCTCAAGCCCGGTCGCAACCTCTATGCCAACGTGGAGTTCTACGCCGGTGTGGTCATGGACAACGTCGGCCTCCCCCGCACCCTGTTCACGCCCACGTTCACCTCCAGCCGGGTCATCGGCTGGACGGCCCACATCCTCGAGCAGGCCGCCGACAACCGGCTCATTCGGCCGAGCGCTCACTACGCCGGGCCGCTACCGCCGGTGCCGGTCCCGGCATAGGCGTGCCCATCTTCGTCGAGGAGGCTACGGCGGTCACCGCGGAACTGGTTGCCGCCTTCCAACTCCTCACCCCCCAGCTCTCGCAGTCGGCACCGGCCCCGGGCGGCCATGAGCTGGCCGCGATGGTGCGCTCGCCCGCCACCATCCTGCTCATGGCCAGGGACGCCGAGAAGGGCCTCGTCGGCAGCCTCACCCTCGTCCTCTTCCATATCCCCACCGGGGTCCGGGCGTGGATCGAGGACGTGGTGGTCGACGAGGACTCACGGGGCCGGGGCGTGGCCGAGGTGCTGTGCCGGGAGGCGCTGAACCGGGCCTCCGCGGCAGGAGCCCGCACCGTCGACCTGACCTCCCGGCCGTCGCGTGAGGCGGCCAATCGGCTCTACCAACGGCTCGGATTCGTCGAGCGCCCGACCAACGTCTATCGCTGGTCGGGATAGATCCGCCAAGGCGGGTGCCGACACGCCTCGCTGCTCAGGCCGCTACGGGCCACATCATGGGCGCGGTCCATCGTCAGAGTCATCGTTCAGGTAGACCGACGCGCTGGGGAACTCGGCCGACCTCGCAAGACCCCGCAGGATTCACCACTTCATCCGCAGTGAACGTCGGCGTCGTACTCAATGGTGAGGTGACGGGGTAAGAGGGGCGCGTTCGCCATGTCGTCCTAGCGGTCCTTCGGGGCCGGCGGAGGTCCTTTTCATGACAGGTTCGAGGCACAGGACTCTGCGCTCCCTAGCGCTCTCGGGTGCCGCCGTGCTCACGTTTGGTGTCATTGGTGTCGTCGGCGGCTCGCCGGCCTCTCTCGCCGCACAGGGGACCGGTGCGCCAAGCGCCGAGATCCTGACGCTCAGCGGCACGAGCACGAATGTCGACCTCGACGCCGGCACCCTGGCCGTCCTCAAGGAGAACAACGTCACGGTCACGCCGGTGGCGCCGGCCACCGTCTCCACCTCCGGTGGGACGACCACGGCCAGCTTCCCGATCACCGAGGGATATGTGTCGGTGTACCCCGAAAGCCAGCAGCCGTTCATCCGCGGCACGTTCAGCCACACGGGCGGGTTGACCTTCAGCGCCGGCGCCAAGTCGCTCACCGCCACCGACTTCATCGTCAACCCTGGATCGTCGACCCTGACCGCCACGGTCGGCGGGAACGGTGTCCAGCTCCTCGACCTCGACGGCACCAACGTCAAGGTCACCCAGGACGGCTCGACCACCCGGGTGGAGGGCACGGTCGCCAAGCTCTCCTCCACTGCGGCCGAGGCGCTGAACAAGACCTTCGGTGTGTCGCTCTTCCAGCAGGGCATCCCCCTCGGCGTAGTCCGCATTGCGGCCCAGGGCACCGCCGGTCCCGGCGGGGCGCCGTCCGTCGAGATCCAGGCCCTGGGCGGCATGGCCACCAATGTCGACCTTGACGCCGGCACTGCCGCCGTGCTGGCCCAGAACAACGTGACGGTCGCACCGATCGGGCCGGCCACCGTGTCCACCTCCGGTGGGACGACCACGGCCAGCTTCCCGATCACCCAGGGCTATGTGTCGGTGTACCCGCAGGACCAGCAACCGTTCATCCGGGGCACGTTCAGCCACATCGGTGGGCTGCGCTTCAGCGCCGGCGGGAAGTCGATCACGGCCACGGACTTCATCGTCAACCCCGGATCGTCGTCGTTGACAGCCACCGTTGGCGGCAACGGTGTCAAGCTCCTCGATCTCGACGGCACGAACGTCAAGGTCACCCAGGACGGGTCCATCACTCGGGTCGAGGGCACGGTCGCCAAGCTGTCATCGGCCGCGGCCCAGGCCCTGAACCAGACATTCGGCGTCACTCTGTTCCAGCAGGGCATTCCCCTGGGTGTCGTCCGTATCGCCGCCATCGCCGGTCCGCCCCCGGCGATCGTGGGCGCCGGCACCGCAGCCACCGGGGCGCAGGGGACGACCACCAGCACAACGGTGGCCGGCTCGGGCGCTGGCCAGGTCCCGACCGGCGGCGTGGCGACCGGAGGCGGGGGCACCGCCGGGTCATCCTCCCCGCTGGGGGGCACGCTTCCCGCAGGAACCGTTGCCTTGGTCGCCGTAGCCGTCGCCGGGGCCGGCGTGTGGCGGTACCGGCAGACGGCCCTGCGGGCCGGCTGAGGAACCATGCCCCGGACAGGGGATCGCTGGAACAGCCCGAGGGTGGCGCTCGCCGTGCTCGCCCTTGGGCTGTTCTCGGGCGGCGTCGCCACCGTCGTGACCCGCCAGACGGTGCCGCCCGCCGCCGTCCGGGCCGCCAGCCCACCGGCCGCCGCCCCGGCGCTGGCCAGTACACCCGTGCGGGTACGCATCCCTGTCCTCGGCGTCGACACTCGCATGGACGGGCTGGGCCTGAACTCCGACGGCACGCTCGAGGTGCCGCCATATGACCGGGCGGGGTGGTATCGGGGCGGAGCGAAACCGGGCGAAAGAGGCCCTGCGGTCATCGCCGCCCATGTGGACTCCACCACCGGTCCGGCGGTGTTCCACCGGCTGAAGCTGCTGGGCGCTGGGGACGCTGTCACGGTGGACTACGCCGACGGCACGGCCGTCGACTTCGTGGTGCAGGGTGCCGAGCGCTTTGCGAAGTCGGACTTCCCCACGGAACGCGTCTACGGGGCCACCGAGGAGCCGGAGCTCCGGCTCATCACCTGC
The DNA here is from genome assembly GCA_038214685.1 of Acidimicrobiales bacterium. GTDB lineage: Bacteria > Actinomycetota > Acidimicrobiia > Acidimicrobiales > AC-14 > CADCTB01. Next base: position 30,532 of record JBBQRO010000016.1, on the reverse strand, counting down.
GGCGGCTCGTTCGACCGCCGCACAGGTAGCTATCGGGAGAACCTAGTGGTGTGGGCGACGATGACGGCCCTTCGGTCTCCATCAGTTGCGTAGTCGCACGCCATTCGATTCCACAGTCCGGATAACGTGGAGTACATGAACGCCGCCGGCGCCGAGCACTACTGGGACGTCTATTCGGATGCGTCGAGTGACAACGGGGCCACCGGGGCGCCCAACACGCTCGAGCAGATGGGCTGCGACGAGTGAGTACCACGGCGTGGGTGATTCTCGTGCTGGTGCTGCTCGTGGCCATCGTCGCCGCCGTGATTCTTCTCATCCGCCGCCGGCGCGGCGGCGGGATCATCGCCACCGGAGGCAAGTCGTGAAGTTCCTGTTCACCGCGTCGGCCATCATGGGCCTCCCCGTCGTGACCGTGTCCGGTGGGGAGGACATCGCCGAGGTCCGAGACGTGATCTACAGCCCTGAGCTGGGCCACCTGGCCGGTCTCAGCCTTAACAAGCGGGGCTTCCTGTCCGGTCGGATGAAGGATGTGCTCGCTGCGGCCGACATCTGCGCCATTGGGCGGGACGCCGTCATGGTCCGCGACGAGACCTGCCTTTCGTCCCCTGATGACGCGCCGGCCGGGGTCGGGCATCCGGAGCGCAAGCGCAACGTCGTCGGCGACGACGTCCTCACCGAGGGCGGCGTCAGCTTGGGAACGGTTCGAGACCTGGTTTTGCTTTCCGGCACCGCAGGAGAGGTCGTGGGCTACCAGATCAGCACCGCTGATGGCGGGGACGGGTACATCCCCCTCCCGGCCCAGCTTGCCGTGTCGGGCTCCACCCTCGTCGTTCCTGAGGTCACAAAGGAGTTCGTGGTGCAGGACCTCGTCAGTTTGAGCGCCGCGGTCGACGACTTCCGGGCCCAAATGGGACCGGCATGACCGAGACGTTCCACCAAGTGAAAGGGCGCAAAGTCGTCAGTCGGTCGAGCGCCCAGGAGCTCGGCACCGTGTCCGACTTCCTGTACGACGGCGTCCGGCGTTCGATCGCCGCCATCGTCCTCGGCCACGGCCGCAAAGCCAGGATCGTCGACTGGAAGAACGTCACCGGCTTCGGAGGGGATGCGGTGATGGTCAGCGACGACGACGCACTACGGGAGCCGACCGACGAACGCGAGAACAAGGCCTGCAGCGGCAAGCTCGGGCTGGTCGGCAAGCGGGCACTGACCGAGACTGGAAACGAGTTGGGAACGGTCGATGATGTCGTCTTCGATCCTGGCGACGGCCGGGTCTTGGCCATCGTTGTGGCGGGGAAAGAGCGGCCAGCCGAAGGCCTGCTCGGTGCGGGCTCCTACGCAGCGGTGATTGCGGCCGAACAGGACCCCGTGACCTGAACGGATGTCGGGTCGGCGACCCGGCGGCGTCGAGGGCCATGGCCTCCTCCACGTGGTCCAAGCACCGAACGAACTGGGGTCACGTAGTGCGATATGCGACACCACGTGTCACCGGTTCGGCTCGGTGCGGACGGGCCAGAACTCTGATCCGGACTTACGTACGGGCCAGCGCACGACCGACCGACTGTGGGCTCTCCTCAAAGCACCACAGCACGACGTCACGCCCGAGCTCGGCATGACTGCGCTCGTCGGCGGCGATGCGCTCGAGGGAACGACGCTCTCCGGTGCTCTGCGCGCGGCGGGCCCGCTCCTCGAAGTCCGATGCCGACGCGCCTTCGTTCAGCCAGCCGTCCCGGTACGACTCGACTGCGAGTCGGGCGAGATGGCCTCGACGGCTTCGGAGGCGGCCGCCGATCCGCCGACCGAGCAGATGCGGGATCGCCCCGAACGGGGCGCTACCCCGACCGGCGAGGCGGTCGAGGGTCGCCGCATGGCCGATCTCGTCCATCGCCGCCCGATGACAGCGAGCGACGAGCGCCGGCGGGGCGCCCAGCGCCATCAGCTTCAGTCCGAGCTCGCCGAAGGAGGCCACGGACGCGTACTCGATGCGAGCTTCCTCGTCGCGGGTGCCGTCGTCGGCGGGAAGTAGCAGGCCGCCGCGACGCCGTCGCCGGAGTGGACGACCCGGTATGGAGCACGACCTTATCCTGCCGTCGCCCAACGTCACGCAGGTTGGTCCACTGTTTGTTGGCAGGGGAATCGTTGACGAGGTGGTGGTGGACGTGGTCGAGGCCGAACCCCGGCCGGCGTTGCCGGGACTCACCGAGCACCCTGATGCGGCGAACAGTGCGGTGACGGCTGCCGCAGTGAGGGCCGGTCGCCGCAGTTTCGACAAGCGCTGAAGTCGTCTGGCCGATGTCACGAGACGACGCTGCAGTTGGTCATGTGCGTCCTAGGACGTTCCCATCAGCCCGATGGTTCCTGACCGGACGGAATTTCCTGGCCGCGAGTCGGGCTGCGTCCCTTCACCGGGCACGCAGTGGTATCGCGTTCGCGTTAGCTGCGACGGCCTCGTGTTTGTTTGTAGGCAAAGATCACCATGAGCGACAGGAGGACCATGTGACTGAGCAGCCGTCGGCCGCGGGCGCCGAGCAGGAGCTCGACGTGACCCAGGAAACGATCGAAGCTCTGGCCGTCAAACTCGACGACTTCGGGGGAACCTTGGAGGGCGAGGAACGGCTGGTGCTCGCCGCCGTGCTCAAGGCGGGCATGTCCACGCTGTCGTCCGAGGTCAAGGGATTCGGTGGTGGGGGGATCGAAATCCAATGATCCTGGACGGTCTCGGGCCGGCGGCGTTGGGAGCGGCGCTTCTGGGCGCCGCCACCACCGTCGCCCTCTCGCTCCGGGGCCGATCCTCGGCGGCCGGTCGGGCCCTGGCCGTGTCCTTCGGCGGGCTGTCGATCGCACTGGTGCTGCTCGCCTCGGCCCTGGTCACCGTCGACAGTTCGCTCGTCTACGTTGCCGATCACACGAGCCGGGCCACCGAGTGGCCCTACCGGCTGGCCGGACTGTGGGGCGGCATGGCCGGGTCACTGCTGCTGTGGACGTGGATGGCCTGCGGGTGGGCGGTGGTGGCCGGATGGGCGGTGCGCCGTCGGGTGCCGGAGCTGGCCGGGTGGGTGCATGCGGTGTTGGGGGCTTACCTGGCCCTGTTCTGCGGGTTGCTCGTCGTCGTCAGCCGGCCCTTCGACACCCTGGCCGTGCCCGCGCTCGACGGTGGCGGCCTCAACCCCGTCCTGCTGCACCCGGCGATGCTCTACCACCCACCCCTGCTGTACGCCGGCGCCGTCGGCCTGATGGTGCCGTTCGCCCTGGCCGTCGCCGGCATGATGCGGCCGCGGACGGACGGCGCATGGCTGCCGCTCGCGGCGCGATCGGCCGGCGTGAGCCTTGTGCTCCTGACCGCGGGTCTGGTGGCCGGCGCCCACTGGGCGTACGTCGAACTGGGCTGGGGCGGGTACTGGGCGTGGGATCCTGTCGAGAACGGCGGGCTGCTCCCATGGCTGGCGGGCGTGGCCTTCCTGCACGCCGCAGTGGCGGCTCGCCGGCGCAGCGGCGCGGCGAGGTCGGCGGCCGGGTTGGCGGTGCTGGCCTTCGGTCTCGGGCTGCTCGGCTCCTTCCTCACCCGCTCCGGCGCCTCGGAATCGGTGCACGCCTTCGGTGAGGCCCGGGCGGTCGGATGGGTGCTGGGGGCGGGCCTGGTGGCAGCGGTCCTCCCGGCCATCGTGCTCCTCGTCAGGCATCGGTCGTCGCGCCCGGAGACGCGACTGCGCTCCGGCCAATGGGCGATCACGGTCAACAACCTGCTTCTCGTCGGGCTGGTGGTGGTGATCGGCTTCGGCACCGTCTTCCCCGTGGTCGCCCGCTGGATCACGGGTGACCGGGTGGTGGTCACCGGCAGCTACTTCGCCCTGGTCGCAGCTCCGCTGGCTGTGGCCCTCCTGGCCCTGATCGGGATCGGCCCCCGCCTCGGGTGGAGCGCGGCGCCGGCCGGGGAGGCGGGGCGCCGCCGGCTGCGCCCGGCCACGGCCGGCCTCTTGACCGCCGCCGTTGCAGGTATCTGGTTCGCCGAGCGGCGTCCGCTGGCCGTCCTCATCGTCGGGCTGGCCGGAGCTGCGGGCGCGCTCACCATGGCCGAGTGGCGACATCGCCCCGGTGCGAGCTGGCCACTCGCCCACCTCGGCGTGGCCGTCCTTCTGGCCGGCGTGGCCGGGACCACCACCGGTACGCACGTCACTGCATCGTTGGCGGCCGGGCAGGAAGTGACCGTCCGGGGCTGGACGCTCCGACTGGTCGACGTCGTCCCCGCCGCCGCCCCGGATGGCGGCCGCGCCGCCCAGGCCAACCTCCTCCTCCTCCGGGACGGCTCGACGCTCGCCACCCTCCGGCCTGTCGCCCTCGTCTCAGACGTGGGCCAGCGGGTGTCGGTGGCCGACCTGCGCTCCACACCGCTGACTGACGTCCAGGTCGCCCTGCGCTCGGTGGGCGCAGGCGGCGCCACCGCGGTCTTCGAGATCGGCGTCCTGCCCCTTGTGCAGCTCGTGTGGTGGGGGGGCATGTTGCTCGTGGTCGGCCTGGCCCGGGGCGCCCTTCGCCGGGGCGCCAATGTGGCCGGCAGCGGCTCTTCGTCAGGGGCCGACGCCGGCCCGGCGCGCTGCACCCGCCGGGCGGTCTTGCTGGGGACCTCGGGGCCGGCGCCCCGGTAGCGCCCGCCCGCCTAACCGTCGCCTAACCAGGAGCGGCCCCTTTCCAGACGAAGACCGCGTTGGTGACCGTGTTCCCGACGATCCCGCAGGTCGCGGCCTCGACCCAGCTGACCCCCGACGTTTCGGTCGGAGGGGTCAGCGGGCTCCGTGGGCGACGTCGCGTAGGTTGCGACGTGGCCCGGCGACGACCGGCTCGGCCCAGTGAAGCCCTTCGTCGTCGGTCGCCCGAGCGACGGCCACACTGGCGCTTGCGCCGGCCCGCCCCTCGTGGACCGAGACCTCGATCGGCTCCGCACCGGGGGGCGCCTGAACGAGCAGCACATGGCGCCATGGTCCCGCCGGGCCAACGGTTCCTGGCTCGACGTGTGCGCCAATCGCGGCAGCTGCGCCGGCCTCGTGTTCGTCGGCCTCCGGGCAGGCTTCGAGGCCGCCCCAGGCCGCGGCCAGCAGGGTCCGGTACTCATGGATCGACCGCCACGCCGCCTGTCCGAGCTGGCACAGCAGGGCCACGTCGAGCACATCCGGGCCCGTTGCGCCGTCGGCGGCTCCGGCACACAACGACTCCACCGCCTCCTCTACCGCGAAGGCCGTATACCGCAGGTCGCGGTCGACGCGAGGTTGCCAGCCCGGTGCGGAAGTGGTCGGCGGGGCGGCTCCCACGTCAGGCTCGGCCCAGCAGACGACGGTCCCGTCACCGGTGCGACGAGCCGCGGCGTCGCCCTCGGCCCGGTCGATGGATTCGTGCCGGGCAACCAGCGCGGTCTCGCCGCCTTGCCAGGCTCGTACCCGCCATGAGCCTGGTGGGTGCGACCGGCTGGGCGGCTCTACGCCCTGGCTGGCGGCGGCGAGCACGGCGAGATGGAGGGACGACCATTGGCACCGCTCTGCCTCCCCCTCGGCGACCCGAAGCTGGGCTCGGTACGGGCCGAGCACCGACGCCAACAGGAAGCTGCTCTGGGCGGCCACGCGCCACGGCAGGGACTCCCCCTGCTCTCGCAGGATCCGGCCGGCCATGTCCTCGGCGGTGAAGACCCTCCGCCACGCCTCGCCGCCGTTCCCCGGAACCCAGACCGGATCTCCCCGGGTCCCCCAGCAGGGAGGCACGACCAGTCGCCACGTCACGCGAGAGCTCGGCCCGGCCGGCTTCGTCACCGCCGGATCGCTTCCTGGCCGGCTCTGCCTGCGTCCGGGCCGTTGCCGCGCCAACCCCGCTGCTCGGTCATTCCTCGCCCCGCTTCGTCTTGAGGAGCCGCTCGAGCGTGGGCGACTGCTCGGGCGTCGGCGGTGGGGTCCTGGCGCGCTTGTGCTTCTGCGTGGGCCGAGGAGCCGGTTGGTCGTGGCCGGGGCGGGCCGGGATGCGAGCACGGACCGAATCGATCATCCGCCGACCGCCGGTGCGTACGGCGGCGACGCCCGCGCCGTGAAGGGCGACCCGGCTGAGGGCGACGGCCAGCGGCCACAGCAGCGCCGCGGCGAGGAGCATCCACCCGGCCAGGGGAATGCGACCCTGACCGGCCTCGAGCTCGCCCACGTCGAATGCGGCGGCAGGCTCGATGGCGCCCCGTCCGCCCGACAGCGACGACACCCGGTCGAGGGCGCCGGGGTCGGTCGGGGCCAGCGAGTACTCGGCCGAGTAGGACTGCACGGCGACGGTGCTGGCCGTCAGCAGCGGGCCGCCGGAACCGTTGACGAGCACGCCGACGCCGTAGGCGCCGGCGGCGGTGGCCGTCACCTCGCCGACGAAGGCGGTGCCGGAGGCCCGCTCCAGCGCCACCTCCTGGCTGCCGCCGCCGGGTGTAGCCACCCGGGCCACGGCCGTCGCCCCGTCGGGCCAGGCGGTGGCCGACTCGGCGGTCACCCGCAACCGCCCGTCGGCGAGCTCGGCCCGCACTCCGGCTCCAGATGCGCCGGCCGCAGGGAAGGTGTCCTTCACCACCGCACTCCAGAACCCGGTGTAGCCCTCCCAGTCCGCCCACTCCCGGGACCAGCGGGCGGAGGCGTCGCTCGTCCAGGCCGTCGACCGCCCGAGGCCGATCTGCCAGGAGGCCAGCAAGGGGTCGCCGTCGTCGCCGATCTCCAGCGCGGTCTGGGCGGTGGGCTTGGTGGTCGCCCCCAGCCAGCCAAGCAACGGCGGGGTGGCGGTGAGGTGGCGGACGGGCTGGGCCAGGGAGACGACCTTGGGATAGCGGGTCTCCTCGTTGACGATCTGGCGGGATGCGAGCAGGGCCTCCTGCATCATGATCTGGGGCACGTCGTTGAGGTCCTGCTCGTTGTAGAAGCGGCCTCGACCGGCGTCGGCGACGGCTGACAGGTTTTCGGCGGCTCCTGTCTCCCCGGTGGCGACGACCGACACGGTGATGCCCTCGTTGGCGAGGTCCGTGGCCTGTTGCACCAGGGTGTCCAGCCCACCGTGACTGGTAAAGCCGTCGGTGAACAGGATGATGTGCTTGAGCCGGGCCTTGGCCGCCTTGAGGGCGTCGCCCGCCTGCTTGAGGGGCAGGGTCAGGTTGGTACCGCCGACGGGGGACAGGCCCCGCAATCCCTTGGTGACCACGTCCTCGGGCGGAAGGGCCTGCAGGGGCACCACCCAGCGGTGCTCGGTGTTGAAGGCCAGCACGCCGACCTGGTCGTCGGCGTTGAGGGCGGAGATGGTGCGGGCCGCCGCGGCCCGGGAGATGTCGGTCTTGTTCACCCCGCCGCCGCCCCGGTTGCCGCCTCCGGCCAGGCCGTTGGGCCCGCCTCCTTCGGAGCAGTGGCAGGCCCCCATGGAGCCGCTGCTGTCGATGGCCAGCACCTCGGCCACCGACGACCGGCGCTTGGGATCCTTGATGTCGCTGGTGACCGGCAGCAGCTTCTCCAGCTCACTGCCCAGGTACCCACCGAGGGCGTAGGAGCGGTCGCCACCCACGGCCACGAGGCCCCGGCCCAGGTCACGGGTGGCGGCGGCCAGGGCCTGCACCTGCTCGGCGGCGAGGGCCCGGGCGTCGACGTCGACCAGCACCGTGGAGGAGTAGGTGGCCAGCTGGTCGATGCCGGGAAGTTGCGCCGGCACGACGACGTCGACCGGGAGCCCGCCCGCCCGCAGCGCGGCGGCCAGGGCCGCTCCCTGGCCGGCCACGCCCTCGACCACCAGGACGCGGGCCGGGCCCTCGACCTGGACGGCGGCGAAGCCGGTGTCGTTCTCCTTGACAGAGTTGGCCGCGCCATCGAGCTGGACCCGGTAGCTGGCTGGCCCGCCCGTGGCCGACGCGGTCTGGGCCAGCTCCACCACCGTCCGGCCGGCGGCCACGTCGACGGTGCGGTCCTCGACGGTCTCGCCGTTGCGCTGCCAGGAGAGGCGCACGGTCTGGGCCCGGGTCGAGTCGATCGTGGCCCGCATGGTGAACGCCTCGCCTTGGCGCACGAGCCCCGGGGTGTCGACCCGGGCGACAGCCGCGTCTGGGCCGCCGGCGATCTCGACGGGGTGGACGTCGACCTGAATCCCGCCTTCCCGGAGGCGTCGCGCCTCGGTGGCCGCATCGCCGGAGTTGGCCCGGCCGTCGGAGACCACGACGATGCGCCGGCGGGCGTCGGTGGGGAGGACGGCGCCGGCCAGGCGGAGGGCGCCGGCCAGGTCGGTGCGGGAGGCGTCGACCCTGGTGGCGGGCTGGAGGAGCTGGGCGTCGTGCTGAACGGTCATCTCCAGACGGGCGTCGGCCCCGAAGAAGGCCACGCCGGCCACGGCATCGTCGGGCTGGTCGTCCAGGGCGGTACGGACCCAGTCGACCGCCGCCGCCCGCCCGCCGGCGCCCATGGAGTCGGAGCCGTCGATGAGGAACATCACCGCCACGCGGGAGGCGGTGCGGGGCAGGGCCAGGCCGACCACGGCGGCGCCGAGCAGGGCGGCGACGGCCACGCGGGCGCCCACGGCCGCCCGCCACTGGCGGCGGGACACGCCCCGGCGCCGCCACGACAACCACCCTTCGGCGACCAGCACGGCCAGCAGGACGGCGACGACCCACCTGAGCTGCGGCAGCTCGCCTGCCGGCCGCCGCTCGCCGGGGGAGCGCTCGCGTGCTGGTACGGGGAGGCTGTCGGCCGGCGCGAGCGACGACTCGGTGTTGTCGGCGTTGACGGCAAGGGTCAGGTCGGGGCGGCCCTCCTGGTGCACGGTCCAGAACCCGGCCCGGTCGGTGACGGGGGCTGCGGCCCCGGCCGGGAGCGAGAGGTGGACGCCGCCGGGCGCGTCGACGGTGAGCGCCGCTGCGGTGGCGACGGGTAGCGGCTGGCCGACGTGGACGTCGCCCGGAGGAAGGGTGGCACCGGCCAGCTCGGTGACCAGGCGGTCGGCCAGCAGGGGGAAGGCCACCTGCACCGGCAGGTTGCTCTGGGCCAGGGCGAAGCCGAGGTAGGCGAACGCCCGGCCCGACCGGCTGCCTCGCAGGAGCAGCGGGGTGCCCTCGGCACCGACCAGTACCTCGTCGCCGGGGGCCACGAGGCGCTGGGCCTTGGCCACGGCCACCTCGGACAGGTCGATCCCCGCCAGCAGTGGGTCGTCGGCGTGCACCAGGGCCACGGCCGGGCGCTCGACCTCGCCGGTGACGGCGACCCCCGGGGCGCCGCCGGGCGGGGCGATGGCCAGGAAGGGCGCCCCCGGGTCGGGGGGGACGGCCACGCCGTCGTAGATGGCCAGGTCGAACCCGGGAGCAGGCCGCGACGTGGGGCTGCGCTCGACGACCAGGGAGGGCAGGGCGGCCAGCAGCCGTTCGAGGAAGAGGTTCTCCGGCCCGGCGAGCAGCACCTTGAGGGCTCGCCGGCGACCGGCCACGGCGAACGCGTGGTTGTCGGCGGCCAGCAGGTCCTCGCCTTCGAGGAACGCCTCCACCCGATCGCCCCCGGGAAGGTCGACCTCGCGCTCCACGGTGGCGCCGGGGGCCAGCTCCACCCGCTCCCGGTGCTGGGTACGGCCGTCGACGTCGAGTCGGAGGTCCTGGGTGGCCGCCGGTCCGCCGGTGTTGGCCAGGGTGACCCGGGCGTGCAGACCACTGCCCCGGGGCTCGACCGTGAGGCGGGTGACGGCCCGGTTGGTGGCCCGGGATCCGAGGCGCTGATAGTCGGTCCCGGGTGGGAGCAGACCGCGCTCGACGTCGGTCAGCCCGCCGTCGGACAGGAGGATGAAGCCCACCGGCGCGCCGGGCGTCTCCACGCTCTCGGCCAAGGTGAAGGCGGTGGCGAAGTCGGCCGCGCCGGCGGTGCCCCGGATGGCGCCGACGGCGTCGTCGAAGGCCTGGCGGTCGGGGCTGGCCGACAGGATGACCCGGGGCTGGGCGTCGGCCACGACGACGCTGGCCACCCCGCCTCCTGGGAGCTGGCTGCGCAGGCTGCCGGCCCGGTCCTTGGCCGCCTCCAGCCGGTCGGGCTTGCCGTCGATCGCGGCCATGGAGCCGGAGGCGTCGACGACGAACACGGTGTGGAGCGCGAGCTGCGCCTTGGTGGTGCGCACCGGCTCGGCCACCGCCCCGGCCAGCAGGACGACGGCCAGCAGCTGGAGGGCCAGGAGGACACTGGGCCGCAGCTTCTGCCACGGGGCGGCCACCGACACGGGGCGGGCGATCTCGCGCCAGAGGAAGGTGGAGCTGACCTCCACCGCCGGCCGCTTCGGCCGCAGCACGTACAACGCCAGCACCGGCAGGGCCAGCAGCGCCAGCCACAGCCCCGCCGGGTTGGCGAACCTCATCGGCGGGGGGTCACCGGAGCACGCCTGCGGTGCGCCAGGCGCTGAGGAGGGTGGCTTCCAGGTCGTCGGTGGTGAGGAGGCGGACGTAGCCGGCGCCGACCTGGCGGCAGCGGGCGGCCACCCGTTCCACCCACGCCGCAGCCAGGCGCTCGTAGGTGGCGACGGTGTCCGGGGCCAGGCTGACGGCCACCCGGCCGCCGCTCTCCCGGTCGACCAGCTCGAGGTCTCCGGCCAGCGAGGGCCGCAGCTCCTCCGGCTCGAGGATGTGCACGACGACCACGTCGCCGCCTCGGGACGGCAGCCGGCCCAGGGCCGTCTCCCACTCCGGCGTGAGCAGGTCGGAGATCACCACCGTGAGCCCGGCCGGGCCGCGCCGGGCCAGCAGCGAGGACACCGCGATGGCGAACGCGGTGTCGCCGCCGGCCTCCAGACGCTCGAGGTGGGCGAACAGCGCCGGCACCGCCGCTCGTCCGGCGAAGCGGGGGGCGGGCCGGTCCAACGGGAAGGCGTGGACGCTGACCGGGTCGCGACGGCAGAGGGCCACGAAGCCCAGGGCGGCCGCCACCCGCCGGGCGCACTGCAGCTTTTCGCCGGCGCCCATCGAGGCCGACGTGTCGAGGAGGACACGGAGGTGCAGGTCGTCCTCGGCCTCGAACAGCTTGACGTTGAGCACGCCCAGGCGGGCGTAGAGGAAGTAGTCGATGCGTCGGAAGTCGTCGCCCGGGTGGTACTCCCGGTAGTCGGCGAAGTCCACCGAGGAGCCGTGGCGGACAGACCGGTGCTCGCCGGCGAAGTGCCCGGCCAGGCGCCGGCGGGTCCCGAGCTGGAGCGCTTCCATCCGGGCCAGGAACGCGGGGTCGAGCAGGGCCGTCCCCCCGCTCACGGGGCCCCGCGAAGTCCGGCGGGCGGTTCGGGCACGGCCTTCAGGATCTCCTCGACCACCTCGTCGGCCGACACACCGTCGGCGGTCGCCTCGTAGCCCAGCACCAGCCGGTGGCGGAGGGCGGCGCCGGCGATCGCCCGCACGTCGGCGCTCGCCGCGTTGGGCCGGCCGTCGAGCAGGGCAGTGGCCTTGGCCGCCAGCACCAGCGCCTGAGCGCCTCGGGGCGACGCCCCGAACCGTACGTACTGCCGCACGGCCGCCGGCGCCTCCGGGTGATCCGGGTGGGTGGCCACCACCAGGTCGACCGCGTGCTGCACCACGTTGGACGCTGCCGGGACCTGGCGGGTGAGGTCGACCATGGCCGAGAGGACCACGCCGTCGGCCACCGGCTCGACGTCGGCATGGTGGTCGCCGGTGGTGCGCTCTACGACGGCCACCAGATCGGCGGCGGGCGGGAAGGGAACGAGGACCTTGAGCAGGAAGCGGTCGAGCTGGGCCTCGGGAAGCGGGTAGGTGCCCTCCATCTCGATCGGGTTCTGGGTGGCCATAACAAGGAACGGCCGAGGCAGCGGACGGGTCTCGCCGGCGACGGTGACGGCCCGCTCCTGCATGGCCTCCAGCAGGGCCGACTGGGTCTTGGGGGTGGCCCGGTTCACCTCGTCGGCCAGGACCAGGCTGGCGAAGATGGGCCCGGGCCGGAAGCGGAAATGCCGGTGCCCGGCCTCGTCCTCCTCCAGGACCTGGGTGCCGAGGATGTCAGCCGGCATGAGGTCGGGGGTGAACTGGATGCGGCTGAAGGCCAGGTCGACCGCGCCGGAGAGGGTCTTGAGGAGCTGAGTCTTGCCCAGCCCCGGCACCCCCTCGAGCAGGACGTGGCCCTCGCACAGCAGGCACACCACCACTTGGCGGACCAGCGCGCGCTGGCCGACGATCACCCGGGCGATCTGGGCCTCGATCGCGACGGCCCGCTCGCCGTATTCCTCGGGCGTCATCGACCGCCCTCGGCCAACGACGCGAAGTAGGCCTGGACCAGGGCCCGCTGCGACGGTGGGATGTTGAGCTGGCCGAGAGCCCGGGTGGCCTCGGCGCGGTAGCGGGGGAGGACGTCGGCCAGTGGTACCTGCGCCGCGCCCCGTTGGGACGGCCCGTCGACCTTGCCTGCCTGCTGGGTCGGGCCCTCCCCCTGCTGACCGGTGGTGTTCAGCTGCTCGCCGTTGGTGCCGGAGGCCGGCGGGTCGAACACGGTGGCCTCCTGAAGCCCGACGGAGGCGTTGTCACCGGTGCCGTCGGGCGTCCCCGGCCCACCCTGGCCCGATCCTTGGGAGGCGTTCGTGCCACCGACCTGTCCAGACGCCCCGCCGGCGCCCTGTCCCTGTTGCCCGCCCTGCCCTTGCCCCTGCCCTTGCCCCTGACCCTGCCCTTGGCCCTGGCCCGCGCCGGCCAGGTTGCTCTGGGCTGCGGCGATCGAGCCGATCCCGGACAGCGCCGCCTCCTGCCCGGCGACGTCGGCCGCCGCCCCCTCCTGGGCGTCGGCCGCAGCGGTGAGGCCCGACGCCGCCGCACTGGTGTCGCCGGCGCGCAGGGCGGCCGCCGCCGCGCCCAGGGCCGATGCCGCCTCGGCGTTGCCTGCGGTCTGGGTGGCGGCCAGGGCGGCCAGGCGGTCGGCGAGCGCGGCCCGGGCCTCGGGGCTGAGCCCGGCCAGGGCCGCCGCTTCCGCTCGTAGCTGAGCCGCGGCGCTGCCTGGTCCGACTCCGGGCAACGGAGTCGACGCCAGGCTGCGGTCGAGCCCCCGCACCGCGGCCTTTTCCGAGAGCAGATCCGACGATACCTGCGACGACAGGTCACGGGCGGCGGCTTCGAGCGCGTCGCGCCCGGCCGCGAGATCGGGCGCCTGGGCCAGCTGACGGGCCAGCTCCTCGATCCGACGGGCGACGGCTTCCTGCCCGGCGACCGGTGTGGGAGTCCGGCGGAGCTCGGCGGCGGTGTCCGCCAGCTTGGCCGCCTCCTCAGCCAGCGCCTGGTGTTCGGCGGCCTGGCGCCGGCGGACGTCGTCCTGGGAGTTGGCGGTGACTGCCAGCCCGATGGCACCCACGGCCAGCACCGCCACCACGCCCAGTCGGCGGCGGTCGATGCGGACAGGCACGGCGTCGGCCGGCCGGGACCCGGCAGCCAGCTGTCGGGCCCGGGCCCGAACCCGTTCCGGGAAGGGGCCGTCGACGGTGCCCCGGGCGTCGAGCTCGAGGGCGGTGAAGAAGGCGTCGCCCGTGGCCAGGCCCCGGTCGGCGGCCCGGGCGGCGACGGCTGAAGGCACCCGGAGGGCGACGATGGCCACCGCCAGCGCCGCCGCTCCGGCCCCCACCACACCGACGGCGGCCGGCTCGGGCCATGACCATGGTCGCAGCCGCCCCACGACCACCAGCAGGAGGGCGGCGGCTGCTACGGCCGGGGCCACCAGCTCCGCCGTCGCCACCGCCCACGCCAGGCGTAGCCGGCGGCGCACGCCGTCGAGCAGCTCCTTCATGCCCCCTCCCGGGTGGCCGGCAGGCTGATGCGCCGGACCGAGAGCACGACCGCCACCACGGACAGGACAAACCACGCCCACAGCGACAGAACCCAGAAACGGATGCCGCCGAGCTCGGCCCGATCGCCGCCCGGCGCTTCGGCCAACCGCATCGGTGGGTCCGATCGGAACCCGAAGCCGTCGTCCACCATGACGGGCCCGCTCGGGAAGACCTCGACGGCACCCGACGAACTCCCGCCGCCGAAATCGGTGAACGCTCCGGGCGGCGGCGGCGGGGCAGGGAAAGGCACGGCGATGTTGGGCGCCGGGCCGATCGTCATCGCCGGAGGGCGGGCGATGATCTGCCCGTTCGGGCCTTCGAGGACATCTTGGCCGAAACCGTCGGTGCCGATCACCTGGCGGAGGCGGTCGTCGTCGTTGAGGCGCAGCAGCTCGCGCAGCGGTCGGAAGGGCGACTCGAACCCGGCCGACTGGGTGCGACCCTGAACCACCTCGGCGGTGGCGGCGAAGGGGTTGAGCACGAGGATCCATGGATCGGGCCGGGCGCCACCGTCGGCCCGGCGGGGAATCTGCTGGGCGCCGTAGACCAGCAGCGTGCCCAGGACCATGCCCAGGGTGATCCCGTAGGCCACCACCGTGGCCGCCTGGGTCCGGCGCAGCAGGGCCGAGCAGGCCAGGGTCAGGCAGGCGAGGGTGACGGCGGTGGCCAGGACCATGACCAGACCATTCATCACCTCTCCCACCGACACGCCGCCGACCAGGAACGGCACGGTGACCAGGGGGAGGCTGGCCACGATCAGCAGCACGACGAAGGCCAACGACGCCAGCAGCTTGCCGACCACGATGGACCGGGGCCGCAGCAGGGTGAGCTGGAGGGCGATGAACGTCTGGCGTTCGCGCTCGCCGGAGATGGCACCCGCGGTGAGCCCGGGAACGATGAAGCACACCAGCAACAGCATGAAGAACAGGAGCCACTGGAAGATGGCCCGCCCGGCCGTCGCGGAGGCCAACTGGTCGAACCGGCCGTCGAAGGAGTCGCTCCGGGACGCGGCCAGGTAGACCCACCGCAGGATGACGGCCAGCACGGCCAGGTACAGGGTGAGCACCAGCCAGACGTGGCGGCCGCGCATGCGCTGCTTGAGCTCCCGGGCCAGCACGGGGTTGAGCGGCGGCAGCGCGGAGGTGAGGCTCACTGGATCGTCCCCTCGGTGACATCCATGAACAGTTGCTCCAGACCAGCGCCCTCCTCGGAGAACTCGACCACCGGGAGGCCCTCCTCGGCCACGAGTCGGTGCAGCAGCGCCCGCTGCGCCTCCTCGCCGTTCACGGTGTGCCGCTGGACCTCGCCCCCGGTCAGGCGGACCACCACCTGGTGACCGCCCCGGAGGCGGTCACCGATCTCCCCCGGCTCCCCCGACGCCAGCAGCCGGCCGGCTTCCATGATTGCGACGTGGGTGCACATCTCCTCCATCTCGGTGAGGATGTGCGAGCTGATCACCACCGTCTTGCCCATGGCCCGGAGCTCGCCCAGCAGGGTGCGCAGCTCCACCCGGGCGCGGGGGTCGAGGCCGCTGGCCGGCTCGTCGAGCACCAGGACCTCGGGGTCGTGGACGAGGGCCCGGGCCAGGGCCAGCCGCTGCTTCATGCCTCGCGACAGCGACTCCACCATGGCCTCGCGCTTGACCTCGAGGCCCACTAGCTCGAGCAGCCCATCGACCAGGCCGGCCCAGCTGGCCCGGCGCACCTCGTGGGCGGCGGCAAAGAACTCCAGGTACTCGTCGACGCGCAGGTTGTCGTAGACCCCGAGCACGTCGGGCATGTAGCCGAGGTGGCGCCGGACAGAACGGGCATCGGCCGACGGATCGAACCCCGCCACCTCCACCCGTCCCGACGTGGGCGACAGGATCGAGGCGAGGATGGCGAAGGTCGTGCTCTTGCCCGCCCCGTTGGGGCCGATGAGCCCGTACACGCTGCCTCGCGGCACCTCGAGGTCGAGGTCGCGCACGGCGACGAGGTTCCCGTAGCGCTTGGTCAGGCCCACGGTGCGAATGGCGGGGCTGTCGAGGGTTTCCGTGCTCACGCCAACCGGCCGACGGTGAGGGAGGCACCCTGATCGATCGAAGCCGGGCCATCGAGCCGGGCATAGATCACGCCGTCGCTCCGGACGGCTGCCGCCGGCACGACGAGATCGGTCACGGGCGGGAACCGGGGGTTCACCAGCCGCGGCTGCTGTTGGCACCGGGCGTCACCGGGTGCGCAGTTGACGGCCGGCCCGCGCTGGCAGGCAGCGCCATTGCACGCCGCCGGCAGCCACCCTCCGTCCTGCCACAGCTCGGCCGAGCCGAACGGGCTCCTCAGCACCAGCTTGGAGGTGTCGGCTCCCTCGGGAAGGACAAAACGCACCACCGAGCCAGCGGGCCGCCCTCCCCGGAGGCGATTGGCGAAAGGGTCCCTGACGATGTCCCGGCGCACGGCCAGCGTCGTTGGTCCCTGGGCCACGGGCTCGACCTGCTGCCGGCCGAGGATCACCGTCCGGCCCTCGGGCCTGGCGATCCGGCCGTCGATGCGTACCTCGGGCACGAACTCCCGCGTCCAGCCGGCGGCGACGACGGCGTTCGGCGACAGGAAGTTCAGGCCGCCCGACTGAAGAGCGGCCTGCCACAGGTCGAAGTTGACGGGGCCGTCGTCGAGCTCCGTCCGCATGCCCTGCCACACCCGGAACGCCGATCCGCCACCGTCCATCATCTGCATCTGGCCGGCGTTGGCCACGCTGAAGGGTTGCTGCTCCCCCGGAGCGAGGGGGCCGATCAGCACGGCATCCGAGCCGACGAAGGCCGCCACCCTGTCGAGCCGGAACGCCGTGGGATTGCGCACCGAGCCGGTGATCCCCCCATCGCGCCCGGCGGTGGCGACGATCTCCAGGCCACCGACGCCTGCTCCGCTGAGGGGGGCCGGGCCGGTGGCGTGCACCATCCCGAATTGGCCGGCGTCGAGCGGCAGGTGGGACTCGGGGCCGTCCGGCGTGGAGGTGACCAGGCTGGCGGCGGCGGCCGACTGCCCCATCTGGGCGAACGCCCCTCCCGACCAACCGGCCGGAAACCCGATGCGGGTTGTTTCGCCCCCGCGGGAGAACACGCCGACGTAGGAGACGGCCACAGGCCCGGCCGGGCCGGTGGAGAGCACGGTGGCGTGGACCAACCGGGTGGCCTTGCGGAGGTTCCGGCCCACCGCATAGCTGCCGGTGGAGAACAGGATCGCGACGAGCGGAATGGCGATCCAGGCCAGTTCCGGGCGCCCCGCTCGGCGCAGGGCCAGGAAGAGCAGCGGTCCGACGACGACGACGTACACGGCCAGGAAGCCGACCAGCCATCCGATCTCCGGCGTCCGCAGCCCGGCGTCGGAGGCCAGTGAGGCGGCCACGGGCAGCTGGCCGCCGAAGCGGGAGGACGCCGACCCCCATCCCGACGGCTCCACCAGGCCGGACCACCGGCCCGCGGCGATGGCGCCGTCGGTGGCCACCACCTCCCCCAGGCCGGCGGAGGCCCGGCCCCGTGTCCCCGGCTGCCAACCGTCGGGGAGTCCGGCGACCGTCTGGCCCTTGGCCGTGTCCACCAGCAGGCGGCCGCCACTCTCGATCCACCGCAGCACGCCGGTGCGAGCACCCGGCGAGAGGCGGCCGAGCTCGTCGGCATCGGCGGCCAGGGTGGACAGCGGGCCGAGGCTGGCGGGAGCCCGCTCGAGCTCGGCCTCCCCGACGAGGGCGAACCGGGCCGTCCCCACGTCGACGGCGAGTGCGGCGGGCCCGGGGACGGCTCGGCCGCGGATGGCCCCGGGGAGGAGGCCGACCAGCTCGGTGTCGACCGTCGCCCTGACACTTGCCTGCCCGGACGCCAGCACCCGGTCGCCCTGCCGCAGCCGGGCCACGACGTCGGGGCTCTGGTTGAGCCCGGCCCGGGCGGTCAGAAGGAACTCCTTCTGGCCTCCTCCGGGCACCTCGACGGCCATGGCGACAGGTGTGCCGTTCTCGGGGGTGCCGACACCGACCTCGAGGGTGCCGCGGAGCAGCCGGTCGGCCGACACCCGCACCCGCACGGGCACCTCCTGGCCGGGCACGAAGGATCCGGCGTAGCCGGCCTCCACCTCGAGGATGGTTTCCGCGCCCGCCGGCCCGGCCCACAACAGCGGGGCGACGAGAACGGCAGCGATCGCCCACCAGCATCCGCCACGCACCGGTCGCACCATTGCACCTCGTCGTCTGTCAGCCAGAGTCAGTCTTTCAGACGTTCGCCGCCGCGTCCTGGTTCCCCATTTCCGCCGGAGTACATCCGGGCGATCACGTCCTCGATCAGCGGCTCCTCCACCGTGAGATCGACGATGGGGGTGATCCGGGCGATTCCGGCGATCAGGTCGGCGGCCGTCGTGCGCTCGCGGTGGAACCGGAGCCACTGGCGGGGGCCCTCGATGCGGACCACCTCGGCGCCGTCGACCGCCAGCGGGCCATTCGGACGTTCGAGGTCGACGATCAACGTGCGGTATTGGCCGTGCCGCAACTTCAGGTCGTCGACCGTGCCGTCGTAGACGACGCGTCCCAGGTCGATCACCATCAGGCGCGAGCACAGCCGCTCGACGTCGGAGAGATCGTGGGTGGTTAGGATGACGGTGACGCCCAGCTCGGTGTTGATTTGGGCCAGGAAGTCACGCACCCGGCTCTTCGACACCACGTCGAGGCCGATGGTGGGCTCGTCGAGGTACAGGATGCTCGGGGCGTGGAGCAGGGCAGCGGTGATCTCACCGCGCATCTTCTGCCCCAGCGACAGCTGGCGCACCGGTGTGTCCATGAACGGTCCCAGGTCGAGAAGCTCCACGAAGTCGGCCAGCCGCCGGCCGTGGTCGTCGGCCGGCACCCGGTAGACGTGGCGCAGCAGCTCGAACGAATCGCGCAGGGGCAGGTCCCACCACAGCTGGTTGCGCTGGCCGAACACCACGCCGATGCGCATGGCCAGCTCGGTCCGGGACCGCTGCGGGTCGAGGCCGGCCACCCGCACCGAGCCGGCGGTGGGCATGAGGATGCCGGTCAGCATCTTGATGGTGGTCGACTTCCCCGCCCCGTTCGGCCCGATGTAGCCGACGATCTCGCCCTCCTGCACCGAGAACGACACGCCGTCGACGGCCCGGACCACCTCCCGCCGGCGGCGGACCCGGCCCTCGCGACGGTGGACCACGAACTCCCGCTCCACGTCCTGCAGCTCGATCAGCGGCATGTCAGCTCCCGGTGCTGCGGTAGTGGCGGATGCCCGACGACCAGACGACGCGGGCGACCAGGACGACGGCGATGGCCACCAGCGGCCCGGCGAAGGAGAACCAGCCCGGGGCGCCGTTCGGGTCTTTCCGCCCGAGCACCCACAGCGCCGGGTGGTAGCTGACGAAGGCGATGGGAACGACCGTCACCAGCCGCCGGAGCCACCCCGAAAAGATCTCCAGGGGGTAGTGGGACACGAAGTTGCCCCCGTAGGTGAACGTGTTGGCCAGCTCGCGCGCCTCGACGGCCCAAAAGGCCACCGACGACGCGATCACCCAGATGCCGCCGAAGATCACGAAGCCCACCCCCACCATGGCCACCACCATCGCCGCCCGACCGGCGTGCCAGTCGACCGGCACCTGGGTCAGGGCCACGCCGAGGACGAGGACCGCCTGGAAGACCTTGCCGGCCCTGCGGAAGGCGAACTCCTGGCCGCAGAGGAGCAGGAGTGGGCCCACCGGGCGGAGCAGGAACCGGTCGAAGGAGCCCTGGCGGATGTGGTGGCTGAGGAGTTCCACCTCGCTGATGAACACGTCACCGAGGGCGAAGGCCAACGTCGCCGTGCCGTAGAGGAAAGCCACCTCGGCTATCGACCACCCCGCCAGCCGGTCGACGTTGGAGAACAGGATCACGATCACCACGATGTCGAGGAAGGCGGCCGTGAACTGACTCACGGTGAACAGCACGAACGACGTGCGGTACTGCCAGTCGGCCCGGATGCGGGCGCCGACCAGTCGGCGCCAGATCGTGGCCTGTTCGGCGAGCGTCGGCAGCTCAGCCACCCTGCACCACCACCCGGTGCCAGGCCCGGGCCATGCACATCCGGCCGAGGCCGAGCAGCACCACCAGCCAGGCCGTCTGCCGGGCCAGCACCTCGAGCAGGTTGGGAAGGGACCGGTGCCGGGACAGGAATACCTCCACCGGGAGCTGCACCACCGATGCGAAAGGGAGGGCATCGGCCACCGCCCGCAGTGGTCCGGGGAAGAACTGGAGTGGCAGGAGGAAACCGGAGAAGAACACGAACACCAGCCCGGACAGCTGGACGAGGCCCCGGACGTCGAGCAGCCAGAACGCGCTCAGCGAGATCACGAACCGCCAGGCGAACCCCACCCCGACGGCGAGGACCAGCGTGAAGGCGAAGCCCGCCCAAACGCCGGCGTCGGCCGGCAGCCGAAGGTCGAAGGCGAGCGCCCCGACGACGAACGGCGGGACGCCTCGGAACAGCAGTTGGAAGGCGGCGCGCCCCACGTCCTGGGCCAGCCACCACGACTGCAGGTCGAACGGCCGGTAGAGGTCGCTGACCACGTCGCCCGAGGTGATCCGGTCGGCCAGCTCCAGGGAACCGAACACCGACATGACGGCCAAGAGGCCCTGGGTCACGAAGCTGAAGGTGACGACGTCGACCGCATCGAGCCCGCCGACATCGGTGCGCACCCGGAACACGGCCAGCAGCACGTAGACCTGGATGAACCCGAACACCGTGTTGGTGAACGCACCGGCGAGCGTGGCGGCCCGATACGTCGAATGGCGCCGGAACGACCGCCCGGCGACTGCCCGGTACAGCCGAATGTGCCCACTGCCTCCGCCGGCCATGGACGAAACCGTACGGCGCCCACCAACCGAAAATCAAGTCGATATTTCGCGCTAAAAAGACCTCTATGAACGAGGCTACAATCTATGGCGGAGCCCCGAATGGAGCTTCAAGAAAATGGTAATCCACGTGCGCCCACGGCGCAACGGGTTTCTTCAACGCCGGGGGGCGGCGTCGGCCGGCACCAGCAGCGGTACGAGCGGAGCGTCGCCGGCCAGGGCGGCGGCGGCCAGAGTCATGGCCGCCGCGCTGTAGGTCGACGTTTCGCCGTCAGGGAAGAGGTGGCGCTGGGGGTGCACCATCCCGGTGAAATAGCTGCCGTCGTCGTGGCGCAGGTGCTCTGCCCACTCGAGGAGCCGGCGGGCGGTTCCGGCCTCGCCGACGGCCAGATGGGCAAGTGCGCACTCCGCCGTCTCGGCTGCGGTCACCCAGTCCTTGTCGGCCACGCAGCGCACCCCGAGGCCCTCCATCACGAACCGTTCGTGGCCGGCGGCGAGGCGGGAGCGGGCGGCGTCGCCGGTCATCACGCCGGCCAGAACCGGGTAGTACCAGTCCATGGCCCAGCGGTCCTTGGGCAGGAAGGCGCCGGGCTCCTCCACGATCACCTTGCCCAGCCGGTCGACGGCCAGCTCCCACCCGGGGCGGTGGTGGCCCAGTCGGGCGGCCACGGCCAGGGCGCTGCGCAGGCTGGCGAACGTGCTCGACGAGGCGGTCAGGAGGGCGAAGGACCACGGGGTGCCGTCGGCGTGGCGGGCCCAGGTGATCTCGCCCCGGGGCGCCTGCAGGTCGAGGACGAAACCCACGGCGGCATCGACGACCGGCCACATGGTCTCCAGAAAGCCGGTGTCACCGGTGGCCAGGACGTGGTGCCACGTGCCGGTGGCCACGTAGGCCGTGACGTTGGCATCGAGGGTGGCCTCCTCCACCCGGCCGACCCGGTAGTACTGGTGCCAGGCGCCGTCGGGGCGCTGCGTGGCCACCAGCCACCCGTAGGCCGCCTCGGCTTCGGCCCGCCGGCCGCCGGCGTCGAGGGCCATGGCCGCCTCCACGTGGTTCCAGGGGTCGGCGTGGCCGCCGGGGAACCACGGGATCATCCCGTCGCTCTGCTGGACGGCGACGATCGAGTCGACCGTCTGCGCGAGCTCCTCGCCGGTCACTGTCGCACCGAACGAACTGGGGTCACGCAGTGCGATATGCGACACCACGTGTCACCGGTTCGGCTCATGGCTTCACCGCGTACAGGACCAGGCTCTTGCCCAGCACCGGGTTGAGGGCCCGGTCGAGGGCTCGGGTGACCAAGGGCCGGCGGGTGATGTCCCAGAGGAGGAAGCGGTGGTAGGTGCGGACGGGCCACCGGTCGGGGCGGTCGAGGCCGAGGGTGCACTTCAGCCACCAGTACGGCGTGTGGAGGGCGTGGGCGTGGTGGGAGCCGGTGGGGCGCAGGCCGGCGGCCGTCACCAGCCAGGCCAGGTGGCTCCGGCGATAGATGCGGACGTGGCCGTCGGGCACGTGCGGGGCGTGGTACTCCTCGGCCAGGGCCCAGCACACCCGCTCGGGGAACCACCGGGGCACGGTGACCGCCAGCGTCCCACCCGGGCGCAGCACCCGGCCCAGCTCGGCCATGGCCGCCCCGTGGTCGACGACGTGCTCGAGCACTTCGGCGGCGATGACCCGGTCGAAGGCGCCGGCGGCGAAGGGCAGGTTGAGGGCGTCGCCGTTGACTGCCACACCCAGGGCGTCGGCCGGCGCCTCCCCCGTGAGGCGCATCGCCGCCAGCATGGCCGCGGCGTCCTTGACGTCGCCCCCGTTGCGGTCGAACGCCACGGTGTGCGCGCCCCGGCGGTGGGCCTCGAAGGCGTGGCGCCCACCGCCGCAGCCCAGGTCGAGCAGCCGGTCGCCGGCCCGCAGCCCGAGCCGGGCGAAGTCGACGGTCAGCACGAGTCCAGGACCTGGCGGTACACCTCGACGGTGGCCTCCGCCGTGGCCCGCCACGTGAACTTCTCCAGCACCCGCGCCCGGCCGGCGGCACCGAGGCGTCTCCGCAGGTCGGAGTCGTTGAGGGCCCGGACCATGGCCGCAGCCAGCGCGCCCGGGTCGTTGGGGGGCACGAGCAGGGCGCACTCGCCGTCGGGCCCGACCACCTCAGGCAGGGCGCCGCCGGTGGTGGTGACCAGAGGCAGGCCGCAGGCCATGGCCTCCACCGCCGGCAGGGAGAAACCCTCGTAGAGCGACGGCACCACAGCCACCTCGGCCTCGGCGTAGAGCTCGATCATGCGCAGGTTGTCGACCACGCCGGCGATGGTGACGGCGCCCTCGAGGCCCAGCCGCTCGATGGTGGCCGGGACCACGCTGCCGTCACGGGGCTGGCCGACGACGACCAGCTCGGCGTGGCGCTCGGTCCGCACCTTGGCCAGGGCTTCGAGGAGGGGGACCAGGCCCTTGAGCGGGACGTCGGCGCTGGCCGTGGTCATGAGCCTGCCCGGCACCCGGGCGATATGGGGGAGCGGCCGGAAGAGCCCGGTGTCCACCCCCACCGGCACCACCGACATCCGCTCGCGGCGCACGCCCATCTGGGCGGCGATGTCGCCCGCCGAGGACTCCGAGACGGTGAGCACCCTGGGGATGCGTTGCGCCACCCGCTTCTGCATGCGGACGAAGGCGTACCAGCGGCGCACGCTCATCTGCCGGCGCCAGCCCTCGGCGTGGCTCAGCTCGAGGGCCCGGTCGACGGTGATCGGGTGATGGACGGTGGCGACCACCGGCAGGCCGTCGCGGGCGATACCGAGGATGCCGTACCCCAGGCACTGGTTGTCGTGGACGACATCGAAGTCGAGCCGCCGGCTGCGCAGGGCCCGCCGGGCCCGCAGGCTGAACGTCAGCGGCTCGGGGAACCCGGCGGCGCACATTGTGGCGAACTCGGCCACGTCGATCAGGTCGCGGAACTCGGACAGCGCCGGCGTGCGGAACGGATCCTCGGGGCGGTACAGGTCGAGGCTGGGCACCTCCACGACCGGTACTCCCGGGGCCAGCCGGGGATAGGGCGGCCCGCTGAACACCTCCACGTGGTGGCCGAGTGCCAGCAGCTCCCGGGTCAGGTAGTGGACGTACACCCCCTGCCCGCCCGAGTGGGGGTTGCCCCGGTACGCCAACAGGGCGATTCGCAGGGTCTCGGACACGGTGCAGGAGCCTGACCGCGCCCGGGCCGGGAATCAAACGAGTCGTTTCCTCATAGATGGAATGAAGGTGTAACGGTGTACTATTGGTGAGTGGCCCTCAACATCAAGAACAGCGAAGTGGAGCGCCTGGCGGCAGAGGTCGCCCGCCTCACCGGAGAGACCAAGACCGAGGCGGTCCGACGCGCCCTCGTCGAGAGGAGGCAGCGCCTGGCCCACCGCATCGACACGGCCGATCGGGCCACCCGTCAGCGGCGGTTCCTCGAGCGAGAGGTCTGGCCCCTGGTCCCCGACAGCGAATGTGGACGGCGGCTGACCGTGGAGGAGGAAGACACGATCCTCGGGTTCGGGCCGGACGGCGCGTGATCGTCGACACCTCGGCCCTCGTCGCCGTGGTCGTGCGCGAGGAAGGTCACGAGGCCGTCCTCGAGAAGCTCTCGGCGCCGTCCACCGTCGCCGGCATCGGCAGCCCCACGGTGGTTGAGCTCGGCATCGTGCTGTCGTCGCGCCTCGGCACGGATGCCCGGTCGCTCGTGGCCCAGCTTCTCGACCAGCTCGATATCGCAGAGGTCGACTTCGGAGCCTCACACTGGCGAGAGGCCGTGCACGCGTTCTGGCGGTTCGGGCGCGGGCGACATGCCGCCGGCCTCAATTTCGGAGACTGCCTGACCTACGCCGTGGCCCGGCTGTCGAACGAGCCGTTGCTGTACGTCGGAAGCGACTTCTCCGCCACCGACCTCACGACCGCCTGACCGCCGTCGGGCGCAGGCGGCGCCGCCTGACCATCGTCGGGCGCCGGCGGCGCAGCCTGACCGTCGACACGACGAGCGCCACCGAAGCGGCGACCGTCCACGGCGTCGACCCGAGAGAGACGGCCAGTGTCCGGCCGGAGCGGAGGTCGACCTCGGCCTGGAGCACCTCGGCCCCGCCCAGGCCGCTCAGGGACAGCACGTTGCCCCGGTGGTCGATCACTGCGCTGTAGCCGGTCGGGGCTGCCTGCACGACCCACCGCCCGGTCTCGACGGCCCGGAGCCGGGCGGCGGCCACCTCCTGGGCCGGGATCTGGGCGTTGCGGTACGACGAGGCGTTGGTGGGCACCAGCAGCACCCGACCGCCGGACCGGACCGCATCGCGCGCCCGGTCGGGATAGAAGACCTCGTAGCTGATGACCACGCCGAGCCGTCCTGCCGGGGTGTCGAGGATGGCCGGGCCGCGACCGATCAGGGCGTCGCGCGGCACGGCCGAGACGTCGCCGAGGCGTTCGAAGAAGCCCCGGGCAGGTATGTACTCGCCGAACGGCACCCGGTGCACCTTGTCGTACCGGGTGCCCAGCGCCCCGTCCGGGCCCCAGGGCACTGCCGAGTTGCGGAAACGGTCGCCGGGCTCGGCCTGCACCACGCCGGCGACGAGGGTGGCATCGAGGGAGTCGGCCAGCGCAGCGAGGGTGCGCCCCTCGGCCGTGGTGGCGACCTCAGCCTCCACGTCGACGACGCCCTCGGGCCAAAGGATGAGGTCGACGGGCAGCCGGACGCCGGCGGTGGCGTCCACGTGCCGCTGCACGACCGGGGCAGGATCGCGCGACACCGCCCGCACGCCCCGGGGACCACCTCCCTGGACGACGGCGACGTCGAGCTGCCCGGTCGCCGAGCCGTCGGAAGCCACCACGCCCAGGCCGGCGACCACGACCACGACCGCCCCGCCGGCGAGCGCGACCCGCCACCGCCGCAGCGCCACGCTGGCCAGAGCCACTCCGCCGACGCCGACGAGGGCCACGAGTAGCAGTCGCCCGCCGATCCGCGCCGCGGGAGCGAGCGGCCCGCTGAGCTGGCCGAGGTCGATCCCCGAGATGGGTAGGCCGCCGTAGGGCCACGTCCCCCGGAACGCCTCCACGACCACCAGGGCCGCTGGGAAGGCCACGACCCGCCGCCAGCCGGCGCCGGCGCCCGTCATCGGCACCAGAGCGAGGCCGGCGGCGAGGATCGCCGCCTCCATGAGGGTGACGACCAGGTAGCCGGGCAGGCTGAAGTCGCGCATCCACCACAACGCCGGCAGGTACAGGCCCACGCCGGCCACCATCCCGCACGCCATGCGTTGGCGCCCCGTCCGGCCGGCGATCGACACGAATAGCAGCGCGGCACCGACCAGGCCCAGGGGCCAGGCCCCCGTGGGGCGTGGCCATGGCGGCAGGCTGGCGGCGAGGAGCGAACCCCCGGCCAGTGCCGTCCCCAAGCTTCCTCGCGGCCCGATAGCGATCTCCCTGTGGTTACCTGGACCCATGGCCGTCACGGATCTGGCCGCAGCCCTGGCCGAGGCCAACCTCAGCAGTCCCATGCTGCCCGAGAACCGGGGCGACCCGTACGGCATCTACCGGTTCATCCGGGAGCGGGAGCCGGTGCACCACGCCCCCGACGGCAGCTGGGTCCTCACCCGCTACGACCACAGCGCCGCCCTGGTGCGCGACCCCCGCTTCAGCACCAACCCGGCGCTGCTCACCGCCGGGCCCGACGCCTCGGCCATGGGTCCCATCCGCCAGGTCGGCTCCAGCCTGATGATGTTCCTTGATCCGCCCGACCACACCCGCCTGCGGTCACTGGTCAGCCAGGCGTTCACGCCCCGCATGGTGGAGTCGCTGCGGCCCCGCATCCAGCTGCTGGTCAACGATCTGCTCGATGCGGTGGTGGAGACGGGAGAGATCGACGTGCTCGCCGACCTGGCCTATCCGCTGCCGACGGTGGTGATCTGCGAGCTGCTCGGCGTGCCCCCGGAGGACCGCGAGAAGTTCAAGGGATGGTCGTCCGATGCATCGCGCCTGCTCGACGGGTACCTCGATCAGGCGGCCATGGACAAGGGCATGGTGGCCGGGATGTACCTCTTCCAGTACTTCACCGACCTGGTTGAGGCCCGGCGCAGGGATCCCCGTGAGGACCTGCTGAGCGCCCTGCTGGCGGCGGAGACCGCAGGCGACACCCTCACCCACGCCGAGCTGCTGAGCACGGCCACCCTGCTGTTCGTGGCCGGCTTCGAGACCACCATGAACCTGGTGGGCAACGGGACCCTGGCCCTGCTGCGCAATCCCGACCAGCTCGAGCGCATGCGCGACGACCCATCGCTTGTCCGCACCGGCGTCGAGGAGCTGCTGCGCTACGACGGGCCGGTCCACGTCACCGCCCGCATCGCCACCGAGGACGTGCAGATCGGTGGCGAGACGGTGCGCGAGGGCGAGCAGGCAGTCGCCATCCTCGGCGCCGCCAACCGTGACCCCGACCAGTTCCCCGATCCCGACCGGCTCGATGTCGGCCGCACGCCGAATCGCCACCTCGGCTTCGGTGGCGGCCCCCACTTCTGCCTGGGCGCGGCGCTGGCCCGCATGGAGGGCCAGATCGCCTTCGAGACCATGCTGCGCCGCCTCCCCGACATGGAGCTGGCCACCACCGAACCGACCTACCGCGACCACTACGTCATCCGCGGATTGGACGCCCTTCAGGTCCGGTTCACGCCGCAGGCGGCGCTCCGGAACCAACCGGCGTAACCTTCCTTCTGTGCCTGCGCCCAAGCGCGAGAAGCCGCTCGTCCACCTGGTCATCCCAAAATGGGGCGGCACCGGGATCCACCAGACCTTCGGCCACCGCATGCCGCCGATGGCCCTGCTGGTCCTGGCCGCCCACGCTCGCCGGGCCGGCTGGGAACCGCGGGTGATCGACCAGAATTACCAGAAGATCCCCGACGAGACGCCCGACCTGGCCTGCCTCACGGTGTGGACGTCGATCGCCCCCCAGGCCTACCGCCTGGCCGACGCGTACCGGGCCAAGGGGGTGCCGGTGGTGCTGGGCGGGGTCCACGCCTCGTTGATCCCGATCGAGGCCCTCCGCCACTGCGACTCCGTGGTCTCCGGCGAGGCCGACACGATCATGGGCACCGTCCTGGCCGACGCCGCCGCCGGAAACCTGCAGCGCCTGTACAAGGGCAGCTTCCAGGACATGGACGACGTGCCCATGAACCACGAGTGGGCCGACATCCTCAAGCAGTGGCCGATCTACCGCTACGCCCCGCTCAACACCCTGCAGACCACACGCGGGTGCCGCTTCAACTGCGACTTCTGCTCGGTGATCCGCATCAATGGGCGTGGGTCCCGCCACAGCGCGCCGGCGCGGGTGCTGGAGGAGATCAAGGTCCTCAAGAAGGTGGGCCAGCACCTGGGTGAGTTCGCCTACGTCTTCTTTCTCGACGACGACCTGGCCGCCGACCTCGACTACTGCGGCGAGCTGTCCGAGGCCATCCTCTCCTCCGGCGTCAAGGTCCGCTGGGGCGCCCAGGCGTCCATCGGGCTGGCCCGCAACACCGAGTTGCTGGATTTGGCCACCCGCAGCGGCCTGCGCACCATGTTCGTCGGCTTCGAGGGCATCGACCGTGACGCCCTGGTCGAGTGCAACAAGAAGAACCGCCCCGGCGAGTACGGCGAGCTGGTCGAGAAGGTGCACAAGGCCGGTGCCGGCATCGAGGGCGGCTTCATCTTCGGCTTCGACAGCCAGGGCCCCGACTGCTTCGAGGAGACGGCGAAGTTCGTCGACAACATCGGCGTCGACGTCGCCCACTTCTCGATTCTCACGCCCTATCCCGGCACCGCCACCTACGCCCGCATGCTGGCCGACGACCGCATCACCACGTTCGACTGGAAGCGGTACAACATGTACAGCTGCGTCTTCGAGCCGGCCAAGATGACCGCCGAGCAGCTCGAGACCGGGCTGGCCACCGCCTACCGCACCTTCTACTCGGGCTCCCGCCGCTGGGGCCGGTTCCGCCGCAACTTCAAGGGCCGCGAGACCGTCTTTCACCTGGCCCTCAGCAACGCAAACCAGAACTACGCCCACCGCTACAAGAACCCCCACGTCTCCCCCGAGCCGGGCTACGAAGCGGCGAAGGAGGACATCAGCGCGTTGATGGCCGCTAGCCAGGCGCCGGCGCAGGAGGCCTTGAACGTGGCCTTCCTCAAGGCCAAGGTGGCGACGACGTAAGAAGGCGCGTGGGCCCGGGCCCGACGCAACGGTGCACTGGCCTGATCGGCTCAGTTCTCCCCATTCACACCAACGATCTGTGGATCGCAGCCTCCGCCGTCCACATCGGGGCACCGCTGCTGACTGCTGACGTCGTCTTCGACGACGTACCCGGCCTCAGCCTCCACCGATAGACCGTCGACCGCAGTCCCGGCGTTCGGGGACACGCGCTCACCTGTAGCGTTTCGGCACATTGAGCGCAGCCCCTCGCACTTCCAGCGTGGGCAGCGGGAGCGGATCAGCACGACAGCAGGGCTCGGCGAAGGACCCGGGTCATCGACTCGACGTAGTGATCGTTGCTCCACCCGAGCTCGACGACAAGCTCACGCCACGTATCGAAGTGCGCCACCGCGTACAGGATTGCGGCAGCATCGTCGACGCTCCAGCCCTCGGCGAGTTCGCCCCGCTCGGCAAGGGCCTCGATCATTGCCCGGAACGTCGAATGCCTGAATCGCATCCGGTCTCGCCACGCCGCACCGAGTGCGTCGTCGTCGTGCTGGGCCGCCTCGAGCACCTGGGCCACCGGGAACACCTGGGCCCAGAAGGTGGTGTTGAGCCGCATGGCCGCCTCGAGGAGCGACGCCCCGTCTGGGGCCGCGTGCACGACGGCGAGCGACTCGCCCAGGTCGAGAGTCGAGTCCATGTGCTGGACGAGCGCGACCAGCAAGCCAGCCCGGTCACCGAAGTGCAGGTAGACGGCCTGGCGCGACACTGAGGCCCGAGCCGCCGCATCGGCAAGGGTGAGCCGAGCGCCATGCTCGGTGACCAGCTCCCAGGTGGCTTCGAGGATGCGGTTTCGGGTCTCCGGATCGCCGTACCCCGGTGTGGTTGACATGCCGTACACCTCGCTCCTAGTCTGGTTGACATAGCGTAAAGCCCCAGACATCCGGAGGTGGCGATGTTGGACAAGGACTTCTCTACTGCCCAGACGGCGGTGCTCGATCTCCATGGTATGACCGCCGAGGAACGGTGGGTCGAGGCCCCCGTCGTCGACGGGCAGGCCCACGTCCTCGTCACCGGTCAGGGTCCACCGGTCGTCCTGCTGAACGGCATCGGCACTCCTGCGGCCATGCTCGCGCCGTTGATGGCGCGCATCCGCGGGTTCACCCAGTACGCGGTCGACCTCCCGGCATACGGCCTGACCGACACCACGCCCGATTTCGCCGACGGTCTTCGCTCCAACGCGGTGCGGTTCCTCAGCGACGTGCTCGACGGGCTGGGTCTCGAACGGCCGGTGATCGTTGCGAACTCACTCGGCTCGCTGTGGGCAAGCTGGCTAGCCATCGAGCAACCCGACCGGGTCGGCGCCCTGGTTCACGTCGGGTGCCCAGCCGTCGTGCTCGACACGTCCGCTCCGCTCCCGATGCGTCTGCTGTCGGTGCGACCGCTCGGCGGCTGATGATGAAGGTCCAGCCACCATCGGAGCGCCGGGTCAAGCAGCTGGGCAAGATGGTCCACGAGCACCCGTTGCCACCAGAGATCACCCGGCTCATCCTGGCCACCGAACGCCTCGACCACTTCGAGGACACGTTCCTCGCCATGCTGAACCGGCTCGTTCGGCTTCGGGGTAACCGCCCTGAGGTGGCCTTGACCGCCGACGACCTGGGCCGGATCCGTGTCCCCACGTTGCTCGTGTTCGCCAGCGACGACCCGATGGG
>JBBQRO010000015.1:0-44729 GCA_038214685.1 Acidimicrobiales bacterium | reverse complement strand
GCCAGCCGTCGGGCCACCTGAGCCCGCACCCCGTTGGTGACAGTGGCCACCGACTCGGGGTACACCACGTTCACGGTGAGGTCGACGGTCACCGTCTCGGCGCCGACCTCGGCCGAGGCGTGGGCCGGAGCGTCGCCCCCCACCGTCCAGGGCAACAGACGCGACAGCCCGGTCTGGACCACTCCACCCACGCCGCCGACCTCCGACGCCGCCCGGGTGGCGATCTTCTCCACCGCCGCCGGGGCGATGATGGTCTTCCCCCGACCCACGACCAGGCCGCCTCCAGGGAGATCGGCGGTGGCGCCGGGGAGGCGGAGGGGCATCTGCGCAGTCATCGCCGGTTGCGGGCGCCGCCGCCGAGATAGGGGGTCAGGTCGATCTCGCCCTGGACGACCTTCATCACCACGTAACCCACCGCGCCACAGAACGCGACGATAAGCATGGAGCCGAAGCCATCGAAGGCCAGGGCCAGGCCGAGAAGCAGGCCGACGAAGAGTCCGACGATGGTGGGTTGCATGGGTCCTCCTGGTTATGGGCGGTGGCGGAAGGCGGCGAACCGGCGACCGGCCATCCGCATCAGTGACGAGACGGCGGGGCGGGCCCGCTTGTGGAAGACCACGTTGGCGTCGGTAGCCGGGGCGGTCCCGGTAAGGCGGTGGTAGGCGTCGAGGCCCATCTGGAACCGGGTGGGATCGCCACCGTGGTCGGGATGGTGGCGGAGGGCGAAACGGCGGAAGGCCTCGATGACCTCACGGCGGGTGGCGCCCACCCGGACCCCCAGCACCTCATGGGGTTGCAACGGTGGTTGCCTCACTGGCGCTCAGGAGGGGATCGTCGGGCACCTCGATGTCCTCCACGAACACCGCCACCGGTAGTCCTGCGGCGTGCGGCGTGACGGCGGCGCGTACCACCTCGGCCACTTCGGGCAGCGGGGTCCCCCACCGGGCCACCACGTGCACCTCGACGGCGCCGTCGGCCTGGCGCACGCCCACGATCCGGCGACCCGGTCGATAGGTGGCAACCTCGCCGAAGCGACCTCCGGTCAGCTCGGCGATGAGCGGACAGGCCAGGGCGGCCGCCGCCACCGCCTCCAGGTCAGCCACGTCGGGGGCCGGGCCGGTCGTCACTGAACCCTGGGCGGCTCTGGGGTGGTGTCGCCCAGGTAGACGTCGTCGACAGAGATGTTGACCTCGGTCACCTGCAGACCGGTCATGCGCTCGACGCGCTGGATCACGTTGTCCCGGACGGACTGGGACACGTCGGGGATCGAGACGCCGTAGTCGACCACCAAATCGATGTCGATAGCGGCCTGCCGCTCGCCGACCTCCACCTTGACGCCCTGGGTGGCGTTCGGCCCACTGCCGCCCACCGGCAGTTTCTCCCTGATCGTGCCAAACGCCCGCGCCGCTCCCCTGCCCATCTCGTGCACGCCGGAGATCTCCCGGGCGGCCACGCCCGCGATCTTCTCCACCACCGAGTCGGCGATCGACGTCCGTCCCTGGCCGGTGACCAGCGCGGCCCCGTCCGCAGATTGGATGTCGGTGGTGGTCTGCTGGGTCATGGGAGCTCATTTCTGCTCGTGTGGTCGTCGCCACTATGCGACACGGTCCTACCGTCGGGACAGCACGTGGAAACATCGCCCAGGGGGCCCTTCGCTGCAGGCCGGCGGGCCGGTTCGCTAGGTTGACCTCTCTATGCCCCGCATCGACATCGAACTGACGAGCTCACGGCCCGACGGCACCTGGACGTGGCGGGCGGCCGGCGCCCGCCAGCCCAAGGGCGTGGTTGCTGCGTCGGTGCTCCACGACGGGGCCAAGGTCGGCGACGTGGTGAAGGCCGAGGCCGACTTCGACCTCGACGGGATCAACGTCACCTCGGTGGCGGCGCCCAAGGCCAAGAAGGCCGCTCCTGAGGTCCTTCCGATCCTGGGATCAGGCAAGGAAGAAGCCCTCGTCACCCACAGCCCCATCAAGCCCGAGCGCGAGGGTGGCGATCGCGGCCGTGGCGGGGACAGGGGTGACCGCGGGGGTCGCAACGACCGCTTCGGTGGCGGCGGATTTGGCGGAGGTCGTCCGGGGGGGCCGGGCGGCGCCGGTGGGCCGGGCGGTCCCGGCGGCCGCCCTGGGGGCCCCGGGGCCACCCGCCCTCGGGCCACACCCGGGCCCGGCGCCGGCCCGCGCGAAGGAGCCCGGCGCGACGCCGGCGGGCCCGGCGGTCCGGGCCAGCGCGAACGGGCCCGCCCCGACCGGCCCGAGCGGCCGCGTGGCGAGCGGCCGATAGGCGACCGTCCGGCCGGCGACCGGCAGCGCGGCGACAGGCCGGCGGGCGACAGGCCGGCGGGCGACAGACCGCCCCGTGAAGGAGCGGGTCGCGAGCGGACGGCCGGCGGCGCGCGTCCCGGTCGCGACGGATCGGGTCGGGAGCGGGCGGCGCGAGCCCAGGCCGGCGCCGGCGAGGCTCGGCGCCGTCCCCCGGCCAAGCGGCTCCAGGCCGGCCGGGCCCACCGTGAGGCGGTGTTGGCCGCGCTGGCCCCCGAGCAGCGGGCCATCGCCGAGCAGGTCCTGCGGGGTGGACTGGCAGGTGTCCGTCAGGCGGTCGAGGAGCAGAACGTCCAGGCTCGGGCGGCCGGGCAGCCCGAGATCCGTCCCGAGGCCCTTCTGAGCCTGGCCGAGGAACTGTTGCCCAGCCTCCGGGCCGCCGAGTGGCGCGACCGGGCCGAGGCTGCCGCCGCCGTCATCGACGAGATGGGCCTCCGCGACCTTCGTACCGTCGTGGCCGGGGCCGACGCCGCCGGGCGCGACGAGGAGAGCCGTGCCCTTGCCACCAAGCTCAAGGAAGGCCTGGAGCGGCGAAGCGCGGCCGACCGCCAGACCTGGATGGACGAGATCGCCACCTGCCTGACCGAGGGCCGGGTGGTCCGGGCCCTCCGGGTCAGCAGCCGGGCCCCTGAGCAGGGCCTGCGGTTGCCGGCCGAGCTGAGCGCCGGGCTGAGCTCGGCGGTGGGCGAGGCCATGTCGCCGGAGACGGCGCCCGACCGTTGGCTGGCCCTGCTCGAGGCCGTGCTGGCCTCGCCGGTTCGCCGCACGATCGTTCCCAAGGGCCTGCCCAACGGTGCCGACGAGGAGACGCTGAAGACGGTGCGCCAGGCCATGCCCAAGGTGCCGGCTCTCGGGCCGCTCCTGGGCGAGGCCCCCTCCACCCGCCCGGTGCCCCCTCCGCCCCCCCGCCGGCCGCCCGCCCCGCAGGCGCCCGCCCCGCCGGCGCCCGCCCAGATCACCGAGGTGTCCCCACCCGACCCGCCGCCGCTGCCGCCGGCCGAGCCGCCTGTCGAGCCCGGCGCCGTCGCCGAACCGGCCTCTGAACCGACTGTCGCCGCTGTCCCGGCGGCGTCCGGCGAGCCAGCAGTCGTCGTGGCCCCAGAACCGGAGAGCGCCGACGCCCTGGAGCCGGAACTCGACATCGCACGGGAGCCGGATGCGGTCGCCGAGGCCGAGCTGTCGGCCCGGGAGCCCTCCACCGACTAGGTCAGGCGATCACGGGCACGATGCCGTGCTCGTGGAGGAATTCGGCCAGGCCCTCGGCCAGGCGGAGGTGGGAGACCTCGTCGAGGGCCACCCACGCAGCCTCGGCTGCGTCGCCGCCGGCGTGCGGGGCCGTTTCCGGGTCGTCGAGGACCGTGACATGGAAGTCGAAGATCACGAAGTGGTGGTCGTCGCCGATGCGCTCTACCCAGCCGATCAGATCGTCGCACACCGCCTCCAGGCCGGTTTCCTCGGCCAACTCCCGGACAACCGCCTCGGCCAGGGTCTCGCCGCCCTCGACCCGTCCTCCCGGCACGCTCCACTCCCCTGCGGCGGGCCCGTGGCCCCGTCGGATGAGCAGTAAGCGGCCGTCGACCACGGCCACTGCGCCCACGCAGACCTCGGGCCTCATGAGCCGAGGTGCCTCATGAGCCGAAGTGATGGTGCATGACCAGCTGGCGGGCGGTAAAGCCGGATTCCTCGAAGAAGTTCTTGGTGGCCCGGTGGCCGGGAAGGGCCATGGCGTCCATGCCGACACATTCTCGCCCTTCGCACCAGGTCATGAGGTCGTCGATCATGAGCTCACCCAGGCCGACCTGACGAGCACCCTCCTCGACGAAGATGTCGTCGATCACCCCCAGGATCGAGCCATCACCCAGGGGCTCGAGGCGGGCCACCGCATAGCCCACGATCGTTCCGTCGATGGTGGCGACCAGCACCCGCGAGTCGGGGTGGTCGAGAAGCTGCGCGAGGCCGTCCTCGAGCGGCTCGGGGCGGGCTTCTCTGGCCTTCCAGATAGCCCCGCCCCGCATGGGCGCCAGCTCGGCGACCACTGCACGGTTCAGCTCGGCCAGCCGGGGCACGTCGGCGGCCAGGGCCGGTCGGCAGGCCTCCTCCACGTCGTTCGTCCCTCGCCTACGCGCCGGCGCGGAGCTGGTCGATCCGGGTGAGAACCGTCTTGCGGGCCCGAGTGGCCTGCTCGTAGGCGGCGATGGCTCCGAGCTCGTCCGTCGACAAGCCCTCGAGGCGGGGAACGACCTGGGAGGCCGAGAGGGTGTCGTAGCCGGGAATGGCCAGCGAGGTCGCGTCAGGCGCGGCGGGGCCTTTCGGGGCGCCCGGAGCCGGTGTGGCGGTTGGCGGGGGACGATGGCCGTTCGCCGGCCGCGGGGCGGCGTCGGGGCGGTCCGGGGTGCTCTGCTGCTCCCGCAGGCGCTGGACGACCTTCTCGGCCCGGCGTTGGCCCTGCCGGACGGCCATCTCGCCGATCATGCGGGCCACCGTCACCTGGCCGCCCATGCGCTGGCGACCCTTGTCGGCCAGCTTGGGTACGAGGTCCCGGGCCTCCATCAGCAGGCCCAACGGCGCGTACACCAGCAGGTCGAGAAGCTGCTCCGCAGGTTCCTGGTGCTTGCTCATGGTCCCCAGCCTACGACCGGGACCGCGATCCTCAGACGCAGTCGCGGCAGAACATCCGCTCGGCGTCGGCGAGTTGGCTCGGATGTTTCACCAGGAAGCACGACTGGCACACGAACTCCCCCGGACGCTTGGGCAGGACCTTGGTGGAGCCCTCGGCCCGGTCCTCGGCGTCGGGGACTTCGTCCTCCTCGTCCTCCTCCTCGTCGACGACGACCAGCCGGTCCTTCAGGATGACGTCGAGGCCGGCCTCCACGTCGTCGGGGTCGATGTCGTCGTCGTCCTCCTCCTCGTCGTCGTCGTCGGCCACCACGACCACGCCGACTGGGACCACAACCGCATCCTCCGCGACCTCGCCAACGACATCGCCGTCCTCGAGCACGTCGGCCTCGTCATCGACCAGGTCGACCGCATCGTCATCGTCATCGTCGCCGACGAGGTCGACCACATCGTCCTCGCTGAGATCGTCGTCGTCATCCTCGAGCGTCTCGAGGTCGACGATGTCAGGGTCGTCAGGCTCCTCGACCTCGCCGGGTTCCTCGTCTGGCTCATCAGGCATTGCGACGCGTCCGTTCCGAAAGAGGGGGCTTCGGGGGCGGCAGCATAGACGACCCGCTGCCAAGCAACGAGCGGCGTCGCGGCGCGACGGTCGGAGCTCGAGAGACCGTTGGTACCGCTCCGTGGCCCTCCCCCGGGGACGGTGGCCGGCCCGGCCCCCCGTGGTGGGTTATCAGAACGTTCTCTACTTGGTCTCTCGAGCCCCGCGCCTGTCCCAAACCGCCCCCACCGCGGCACCTTCCGAAGACGGCGCCGAGGCCCACGACCCGGGGGTGTGGGGCGTAAGGGACGAACGGAGCATGGCCCGACAATGCCGATGGCGCAAGGCGGTGGAGGCTGCCCGTGACCAGCCTCTTCGCGCGTCGGCGCAGGTCAGAGCCAACAATTTTTCCGCCTCTAGTTCATGTTGAGGCTTGGCCGCCGGGCGAGGTCCGCCGGGCCTCGGCCCGGCGTTCCCCGGGCAGCCGCTCCAGGCCGGTCCCGGCGTCGCTGTGGTCGACGAAGGCCATCAGCCCGGCCACCACACGATGGCCGGCCTGCTCGGCGATCAGGCGGTGCATGTCCTGGCAGATGCGGCGGTAGGACGGGTGGCCCGCCGGCGAGGTGCGCAGCTCCAGCATGTGAAGGGCGGCCCGGGCGTTGAGCTCCATGGAGTACCGGATCCGGTAGGCCAGGGACACCGCATAGGAGGCCTGGGCGGGGAATTGCGGCTCCAGAGCGTCATAGAGCGCGGCTGAGCAGGCCATGGCCTCCTCGAAGGCCCCAGAGGCCCCTGCGGCCCCGCCACCGGCGTGGAGCAGGTCGTCGGCCATGACGTACCCGTGGCGGGGGGTGAGGCCCTGCCACTGGATGGTGAGCATGCGGTGGCGCTGCAGGTCGCGGAACGCCCCGTAGTCCGACAGCACGTCGAAGCGGTAGGACAGGTGCTCGAGGGCCCGTCCCGGCTTGTGGCGGCGGTTGCGGCGCTCGCCCACGTAGGCGGCGGCCACCGCTTGGCGCTCGTCGGCCGAGAGGGTGCGCACCCGGGCCAGCACCTGGTCGTCGGGCAGGTCGACGTGCGGGTACAGCATGGCGGCCAGGAGCTTGTCCTCGCCGTCGGGATCGAAGTCGACCAGCGTGACCGCAGGACGGTGCTCGGCAGTCAGTCCGGCGAACAGGCGGCCGGCCACCGACGCCGTGGCCCGCCCCGTGCCGGCCAGGTATGCCGTCCACTCCCCTCCCCGATCGGGACGATCGAGCCGGGTCAGGAACGAGGGGATGACCTTGCGCAGTTCGGCGACCATGAGCTCGGCGTAGGAGCGGACCTCGGGGAGGGCGTGGCCCCGCATCCGCAAAAGCAGCAGCTCATAGGCCTGCCCGGTTCCATAGATGCCCACGTTGGAAAGCGCCGCCGCCGGCAGCAGGCCTCGTAGGGCATCAAAGGCCTTGGCCTTGATGGACTGGCGGTAGACGAAGTCGGAGTCGCCCGGCTCCTTGGGGTGGAGGGACCGGTAGTGGTCGCTCATGACGGGCACGAGCGATCGGTAAGCGTCGAAGAGGTGATCGAGATCGGCCACGTAGCGGGTGCCGAGGGCCGAGGCGAGCACGGCAGGGTCGCGGTGGTAGCGGTAGCGACCGCCCAGGCGGGCGTCGTAGGCCACGTAGCGGGTGGACTGCTCGAGGTAGGCCATCAGCCGGCCCCACTCCAGGACCTTGGTCAGCAGGTTCGACGCCTGCTCGCAGGCCAGGTGGACCCCGCCCAGCTGGGCCACCGAGTCGTCGCCGTACTCGGTGAAGACCCGCTCGTAGAGCGCCTCGGCCCGCTTGACCCCCACGGTGGCGTCGATCGACGCGTCGCCGTCGGTGTCCAGGTCGCCGACGAACTCGTCGAGGAACAGCCGACGCAGGCTCTTGGCCGATCGGGAGTACCGGGCGAAAAGGGCGCCCTTGACCACCTCGGGCAGGTTGACCAGGGCAAAGACCGGACCGTCGAGGTTGGTGAAGTAGCGCCGGAGGACGTCGGCCTCGGCGTCGGTCCAGCGCTCGGCGACGTAAGGATGCATGCGACCCGGGAGACTACGGTCCCGAACCGAACGCAGCGCGGACCTCGCTCAGCGCCCCTTCGGTCAGCCAGAGATCAACGACCGTCATGGCCATGGCCTTGGCCCCGTCGATCACTGCCCGGTCGCCCGCCTCCGACCCCGCCCACCGGGCGAACTCAGCCGAATGCAGAGGTACGTCGGGAGGGCCGACGGCCATCATGGGATGGATCGAGGGCACCAGGTAGCTGACGTTGCCCATGTCGGTGCTGGCCACCACCCGGTTGGACGCGTTGGGGTCGGCGAGGGGCCGGCCGAGAGCCTCGCTGTTGGCCCTGTAGAGGTCGATCATCACCCGATTGGTACGAAGGTCGGAGTACTCCGGGCAGGAGGGCTGCACCTCGATGCGGCACCCGGCGGCCGCCGCACCCGCCTCCAGGCAGGCCAGGACCCGGGCCTTCAGCGGTTGCAGGCTCTCGATGGTGGCGGAGCGCACGTACCACTCGGCGACGGTGTGGTCGGGGACGATGTTGGGCTTCTCCCCCGCTTTGGGGAACACCCCGTGGATGCGGTCGGTGGGGGCGATGTGCTGGCGCAGTGCGGCGACCGCGTTGTAGCCCAGGACCATGGCATCGAGGGCGTTGCGGCCGAGGTGGGGGGCGGCGGCGGCGTGGGCGCCCCGACCGAAGTACTCCACCCGCCAGGTGGCGATGGCGATGATGTCGGCCTGGGTGAGGTCAGCGCCCGCCGGATGGACCATGAGGGCGGCGTCGACCGCCTCGAACGCGCCCCGCTCCCCCATCAGTACCTTGCCGCCGCCGCCCTCCTCGGCCGGCGTGCCCAGGACCACCAGGCGCCCGCCGGCCTCCTCGGCCAGCGCAGCAGCGGCCAGCCCGGCCCCGAGCCCGGCGGCGGCGATCACGTTGTGACCGCAGGCGTGCCCGATCCCCGGGAGGGCGTCGTACTCGCAGATCACCGCCACATTGGGGCCAACGCCCGAGCCGAACTTTACCTCGAAGGCGGTATCCAAGCCGTAGGCCCCGGCCTCGGTGCCGAGAGCGGAGGCCAGCAGGTCGGCGGCGAAAGTCTCGGCGAAGACCAGTTCGGGATGGCCGTGGATCCGGTGGGAAACCTCGAGGAGGAGGTCGGCCCTACGGTCGACCTCCTCCTGCACCCGCGCTTTGGCATCCACCAGATCCATCACGGAGAGGGTAGGCCCCCTCTGTGATGGGCGCAGTGGACCTGCGACCTACTTGAGCTTGTCGGCGATGTCGTCGACGACTTCCTTGACCTTGCCCTTGCCCTGGTCGACCTTGCCTTCGCGCTTGAGGTCGTCGTTGTCGGTCAGGTCGCCGGCAGCTTCCTTGATGCGGCCCTTGGCTTCGTCCGCGTTGTCGACCATGCGATCTCCTTGAGTAGTAGGTGAGGAAGGTGTTCCCTTCCTGACCCCGGCTCTAACGGCCCGGCGGCAAGCCCGACGGGCGATACTCGGGGATGAGCTCCCTGACGGGTGAGACCATTCCGATCCTTGCGTCGCGCGACATCGCCGAGACGACCACCTTCTACGGGTGGCTCGGGTTCAGGGTGGTGGGGCGCTACGAGGACTTCGGGCCCACCTACCTTCTGATCCGCCGAGACGACGTGGAACTGCACTTCGTGCACTCTCCCGACACCGACCCCTCCGAGAGCCACGGAGGCTGCTACCTGCGCCTGGCCGATGCCCAGGGTGTCTACGACGAGTGGGAGCCGCTGGGCCTGGCCGAGGTCCATCCACCGCGTGACACGCCCTGGGGCATGCGGGAGTTCTTCGTGGTCGACCCGAGCGGCAACCTGGTGCGCATCGGCACTCGGCTCGGGTAACAGCGTCAGCGAGCGCCGTCCCCCTCGCCGCTCCATTCCCGGTCCTCGCGGTCCCACTCCTCGTTGCGGGAGTCGACGCGTTCCTTCCAGTGCTCGGCCGCCTCCTTGGTCTCATAGGGGCCCATGCGGTCGTCCGGCGGACATGGGTGGTCCGCTGCCTCGGCCCGCCCGTGCTTCAGGCACCAGTACCAGGAGCCGCTCATTGGCCCGATGCTAGGTGGTCGACGCTCAAGGGCAGGCTGCGATCCGCCGATAGAGGACCCAACCGGACTGACCGGACCGCAGCTCGACCAGAGCACCTGGGGGAAACGTCGTGGCCACAACCTCAGTGTCGGAGCACGGCCAGCCCCGCCGGTTCGGCTCTCGCTTCCGGGCCACGCGGGTGCTGAAGTCCGGCCCCCAAGGGGAGACCCTGCGGGGGATCGACACCAACGACGGGCGGGAAGTCGTGATCCGTACCACGACCAACGCCGATCTCGGGGCCCTCGCCCGCCTCGAAAAGGAGCTGGCCGACCTTGGCCGGCTGGAGGGCACCGACCTGGTCCGGCCGATCGCCGCCGGTCGGGAGGGGCCCGTCGTGTACTCGGTGCTGCCGTACGTGCCCGGGGCCACCCTCGAGGCCCACCTCGGGGCGTTGACGGGCCCGCTGACCGTGGACGAGGCGCTGGCCGTCGGACGCTCCCTTCTCCAGGCCCTGGCCGAGGCCCACCAGCACGGCGTTGTCCATCGCGACGTCCGGCCGTCGAACGTCGTCGTGCAGGTAAGCGCGCTCGCCGGTCGCCGTCTACGGGCGGCCACGCTCGTCGACTTCGGCGTCACCCAGCTGCGCCGGGCGGCCGGCTCGCCACCCGAGACCGGGCTGCGCGCCGCTCGCTACTCCTCACCGGAGGCGGCCGGCCTGGTGGCCCACGAGGTCGACGAGCGCTCGGACCTGTACTCGGTGGGCGCAGTGCTCTTCGAGTGCCTGGCCGGCCGACCGGTGTTCCAAGGCGACACCGTGGGCGAGGTGCTCCGCCAGCACGTGACCGAGGCGGTGCCCGGCCTGCGCAGCCTGGGCCATCTCGTCCCCGGCGCCATCGACCAGGTCGTGCAGCGCCTGCTGATGAAGGAGCCGGCCGACCGCTACAGCTCAGCCCGCGCCGCGTTGGCCGACCTCGACCAGATCGCCGTCGCCCTCGACGCCGGCCGGACCGAGCCCGACGTGGTGGTCGGCGGCCACGACACCCGCGGCTCGCTCACTGCGCCGGCGTTCGTCGGCAGGGACGCCGAGCTGGCCACCATCGAGGCCCAGGTGGACCGGGCCCGGGAGGGTCGGGGTGGACTGGTCCTGGTCGAGGGCGCCTCGGGCGGGGGCAAGACGCAGCTGCTGGAGGAGCTGGCGCAGCGCAGCGCCAAGCAGGGCGTGTGGGTGCTGCGCGGGCAGGGGGTCGATCAGATGGCCCAGCGGCCCCTGCAGGTGCTCGACGGCGTGATAGGTGAGGTCGAGCGTCGCGCCGACGCCGACCCGGCGTTCGCCGGCGCGGCGGGCTCAGCCGTGGGCGCCCAACTCGAGGCGCTGGTCGATGCTCTTCCCACCCTGGCCGCCACCTTCGGCGCCGAAGTATCCGGCTCTCTCGGCCCCGCGGCCTACGGCGAAGCCCGCACCCTGCCCGCCCTCTCCGCCTTCCTCGACGCCCTGGGCGACATCGGATCACCGGCCATGGTCGTCCTCGACGACTGCCAGTGGGTCGACGAGCTAACCCTCAAGCTGATCGGGCACTGGTCGGCCAACTCCTCCGAGGCCGGCGGGTCGCGGGCGGTGCTCCTCGTGGTCGCCTTCCGCTCCGAGGAAACTCCCCCCGGCCACCCCTTGCGCCAGCTGTTGCCCTCGGCCCACGTCGTCCTCCCGGCGCTCACCGATCACGAGCTGCGCCGGATGCTCATGTCCATGGCCGGGCCGCTGCCCGAGAAGGCGGTCGAGGTCGTCGCCCACCTGTCCGATGGCAACCCGTTCATGGCCACCGCGGTCCTGCATGGGTTGGTGGAGTCCGGTGCGCTGGTCGAGGACCCGGATGGTTGGAGCGTCCAGCCCACGGCCATGGCCGGGGCGCAGACGTCGACCCATGCGGCGGGGTTCCTGTCCCGGCGCCTCGACCTGCTCCCGCCACCCGTCCGGCGGCTGCTGGCCGTGGGCGCGCTGCTGGGCAAGGAGTTCGACGTGACGATGGCCGCGACGCTCGCCGGCCAGGGCGTTGACCAGGCAGCGTCCGGCATCGACGAGGCCCGCCGCCGGCACATCCTCTGGTCCTCGGGTGACCTGTGCGTCTTCGTCCACGACAAGCTCCGTGAGGCACTGCTCGGGCAACTCGAGGACGACGACCGGCGGTCGCTACACCGCGCCGCCGCCCTGGCCATCGAGGCCCGTTCGCCTGACCGAGAGTTCGAGTTGGCCTACCACTTCGACGCCGCCGGTGATGCTGTCCGGGCGCTGCCCCACGCCTTGTCCGCCGCGGAACGGGCCCGCGCCCGGCACGCCCTCGA
This sequence comes from Acidimicrobiales bacterium, assembly GCA_038214685.1. Lineage (GTDB taxonomy): Bacteria > Actinomycetota > Acidimicrobiia > Acidimicrobiales > AC-14 > CADCTB01. The sequence continues at coordinate 32,839 of JBBQRO010000015.1, read as the reverse complement.
GATCGCCGAGCGCCAGTACCGGATCGCCGAGCGGGGCGTGCCCACCGCCGACGAGGGCACCCGTCGGGGGATCGCCGAGGGCCTGGGCGACGTCCTCATGCTCAGGGGCCTCTACGACGAGGCGGCCGCCCGGCTCCAGGTGGCCAGAGGGCTGGCCACCGACGTGGTTGACCGGGCCGAGATCGAGGGCAAGCTGGGCGAGCTGGCCTTCAAACGGGGCGACGTGGCCACGGCCAGCGCGTCGGTGGAGCGGGCGGTACGGCTCCTTGGCCGGCGCATGCCCCGGCGCCCGATGGGGTTCCTCGTCTCGGCGATCGGTGAGATCGTCGTACAGCTCCTGCACACCGTGGCGCCCCGCATCTTCGTGTCCCGGCGCCCTCTCGCGGACGCCGGAGCGGAGATGCAGGTGGTACGGCTCTACAGCCGGCTGGCCTACATCTACTGGTTCCAGAAAGGCCGGATCCCCTGTCTCTGGGCCCACCTGCGGGAGATGAACCTGGCCGAGCGCTACGGGCCGTCGGCCGAGCTGGCCCAGGCCTATTCCGAGCATGCCCCGGTGATGACCATGGTCCCGTGGTTCTCGCGGGGGCAGGTCTACGGCGAGAAGTCCCTGCAGATCCGCACTGACCTGGGCGACGTCTGGGGCCAGGGCCAGTCACTCCATTTCATCGGCGTGGTGCTCTACGCCGCATCGAAGTACCGGGACTGCATCGACCACTGCCGGCGCGCCGCCGCTCTGCTCGACCGCACCGGTGACTGCTGGGAGTCGAACACCGCCAAGTGGCACATCGCGTTCTCCCTCTACCGCCTCGGCGACCTGGCCGCGGCGGTCGACGCCAGTCGGCTCGTTCGCGACGCGGCACTGGCCATCGGCGACCACCAGGCCGCCGGCATCGCCCTTGGCGCCTGGGCCAAGGCGTCCTCAGGTGCGGTGGCGGCCGACGTGGTCCAGGTCGACCTCGAACGCCTGGGCGAGGACGTCCACACCGCCGCGGAGGTCCTCCAGGCCGAGGCGCTGCGGCTCATCGCCGCCGCTCGGCCTGCCGATGCTGCCGCCGTTCTGGGCCAGGCGGCACGAATGGTGGCCGCCAAGGGCCTGAAGCAGGAGTACGTCGCACCCATCCAGCCCTGGCTGGCCACGGCGCTGCGCCTCGAGGCCGAGTCCACCCTCACCTGGTCACCCCGCCACCGCCAGGTGATGCGTCGGGCCCGCCGGGCGGCCCGCAGCGCCCGGCGGGTGGCGCGCAGCTATCCCAACAACCTCCCCCATGCCCTGCGGGAGAGCGCCATGCTGGCGGCCATGAGCGGTCGACGCCGCCGGGCCCGGCGGCGGTTCGACGAGAGCCTCCTGGTCGCCCTCCGCCAGGGCGCCCGCCACGAGCACGCTCAGACCCTCCTCGCCCGCGGCCTCATGGGCCTCGACCTCGGTTGGGCCGGGTCGTCGGCCCACGTCGTCGATGCCCGCCGGGCCCTGGCGACCTTGGAACCCGGGTCGGCGACGGCTGCCGACGACGGCGAGGTGACCCTGTCACTGCTCGACCGGTTCGACTCCCTCCTGGGCGTGGGCCAGCAGATCACCTCCGCGTTGACGCCGGCCGCGGTGTACGCCGCGGTCAGCCAGGCGGCCCTGACCCTGCTGCGCGCCGAGGACTGCGCAGTTGTCGAGCTCGGGACGGGCCAGCCGGCGGAGCGGACGGTCGTGGCCGGGGCCACCCGGCAGGCGCTCAGTCCGGACCTGATGGACCGGGCTCTGGCTGCAGGCCGGCCGGTCGTGCTGGAGACCATGCCCGGCCGGGATCCCGACGGCCCGGTCCGATCCTCGCTGTGCGCCCCTGTGTTCAACCGGGGCCGGGCCGTCGCCTGCTGCTACCTCACCCACGCCCAGGTGGGGGCCCTCTTCGGCGAGGAGGAGATCCGCCTGGCCGAGTTCATCGCCACCCTGGCCGGGACCGCCCTGGAGAACGCCGAGGGCTTCGCCGAGGTCCAGGCCCTCAGCCGGTCTCTCGAGCGGCGGGTCGAAGAACGCACGGCCCAGCTGGCCGAGGCCAACCGGCAGCTGACGGAGGGCTCTGAGGCGGTCACCCTCCTCCGGACGATTGCGATGGCCACCAACGAGGCCGCCTCGGTGGAGGACGCCCTGCAGGTGGCTCTCGACGAGGTGTGCTGGCACACGGGGTGGCCGGTCGGCCATGTGTCCCGCATCGCCGACGACCACCCCTTTGAGTCCACCCCCACCGACATCTGGCACCTCGATGACCCAGATCGCTTCGCCGCCTTCCGGCGGATCACCGAGGCGACGCCGCTCCCCATCGGCAGCGGCCTGCCCGGGCGCGTGGTGGCTTGCGGGGCGCCGGTCTGGATCGCCGACGTCCTCGATGACCCCAACTTCCCCCGAGCCCGCACCGGCGAGCCCATCGGGGTGCGGGCCGCATTCGCCGTGCCCCTCCTGGCCGGCGCCGAGGTGGTGGGCGTGCTCGAGTTCTTCGCCGCCGAGGTCGTCCCCCTCGACCAGCGGGTGCTCGACCTGGTGGCCCAGGTGGGCACCGAACTGGGCCGGGTGGCCGAGCGCAAGCGGGCCGAGGACGCCCTCCGCCTCAGCGAGGAGCGAACCCGGTCCATCCTGGCCGCGGCCAACGACGCCTTCATCAGCATGGACGAGCACGGTCTCATCACCGACTGGAACGGGAGCGCCGAGGCCATCTTCGGCTGGAGCCGCGCCGATGTCGTCGGCCGGTCAGTGGCCGACACCATCGTGCCCGTCGCCTTCCGGCCGGCCCATGAGGAGGGCCTGCGGAGCTTCCTCGTCACCGGCGAGGGGCCGGTCCTCGGCAAGCGGGTCGAGCTGGCCGCCCGCCACCGGGACGGCCACGAGTTCCCGGCCGAGCTCTCCATCTGGCACACCTCCTCGGGGAGGACACAACTGTTCAACGCCTTCGTTCAGGACATCACTGAGCGCAAACGAACCGAGCAGGCCCTGGCTGAGGCGCGCGACCAGGCCATGGAGGCGTCGCGCATGAAGTCCCAGTTCCTGGCCACCATGAGCCACGAGATCCGCACCCCGATGAACGGGGTCATCGGCTTGGCGGAGCTGCTGCTCGACACCGATCTCCGACCGGAGCAGCGTCCGTATGCAGAAGGGCTCCGGAGCGCCGGCCAAGCCCTGCTCCTCGTGATCAACGACGTCCTGGACTTCTCCAAGATCGAAGCTGGCAAGCTGGAGCTGGAGGACGTCGGCTTCGATCCCCGCCAGTTGGTCGACGAGGTCGTGCAGCTGATGGCCCCGGGCGCCCATGCCAAGGGCCTCGAGCTGATCGGCGGTTGCTCCTCTGATCTGCCCCTGGCCTTGCGGGGCGACCCCGGGCGATTGCGTCAGATACTGGCCAACCTGGCGTCGAACGCAGTGAAGTTCACCGAGCGCGGCGAGGTGGTCGTGCGCATGAAGTCGGTGGGCCTCCCCATCGGCGACCGGTGGACGGTCCAGCTCGAGGTCACCGACACCGGCATCGGCATCGATCCGGACGACCAGCAGCACATCCTCGAGCCCTTTTCCCAGGCCGACGCGTCCACCACCCGCCGCTACGGCGGGACCGGGCTCGGCCTGGCCATCTGCCGTCAGCTGGCCGAGGCCATGGGTGGCACCATGACGATCGAGAGCCGGCCCGGTTATGGGAGCACGTTCCGGGTGCTCGTCCATCTCGGCCGGCAGTGGGACGGCACCGAGGCGTTTCCCGTCGCCGCTCGCCTCGACCGGGTGCGGGTGCTGGTCGTCGACGACAACGCTTCCAGCCGGGACACTCTGAGGTCTCAGCTCGCCGGCTGGGGCATGCGTGCGGAGACAGCCGTCGACGGTCCCTCGGCGCTGGCCCTCCTCACCGCCGCAGCCGCCGCTGACGACCCCTTCGAGTCGGCCGTGATCGACGTAGCCATGCCGGGCATGGACGGGCTCGACCTGGCCGGACGCATGGCGGAGATGCCGGCGCTGGCCGAGACGAGGCTGTTGCTACTGACCACCGGCCGGCCGCTCGGTGCCCACGCCGCCGGCGAGCTGGCCATCGGCGCATCGGTCGCCAAGCCGGTGGTGGCCGCTGACCTGCACGACGCTCTCGCCCATACGCTGGCCTCGCCGCCGACGATCGCGCGGGGGCGGCGCGAGCCTGCGCCGCCGGCTCCCGTGGCCCACCCCGTCGGACCGGCCGCCCGTCAGGTGGACCGCGGCCGGGTCCTGGTGGTGGAGGACAACACCACCAACCAGATGGTGGCGTTGGGCCTGCTCGCCCGGCTGGGCTTCGAGGCAGAGGTCGTGTCCAACGGCCAACAGGCGGTGGAGGCCGTGGCCCGGTCCGCGTACGACGTCGTCCTCATGGACTGCCACATGCCCGTGATGGATGGCTACGAGGCGACCGCGGCCATCCGCGGACAGGCGGGCGGCGGGGCTCGCGTCCCGATCGTGGCCATGACCGCCAACGCGCTGACCGGCGACAGGGAACGATGCCTGGCGGCGGGGATGGACGAGTACGTGCCCAAGCCGGTCAACCTCGGCGATCTCGACCGCGTTCTCTCCCGCTGGCGGCCGCCTGTGGCTCCCGACGCCCCGGTCGACTCCGTCGATGCCGACCAGTTGGAGAGCCTTCGGGCCATCGACGGCGGCGACGGCGACTTCTTGACCGCCCTGGTCGAATCCTTCCTGTCGTCGTCGGTCGCATCCCTCCGTGAACTGGCTGCGGCGGCGGCCGTCAGCGATGCAGATGCCCTGTCCCGAGCCGCCCACCGGTTCAAGGGCGAGGCGGCGACCCTTGGGGCGAGCGGTGTGGCCGCGCTGTGCGCCAAACTCGAAACGATGACGTCGCCTCTCGATGTGGCCGCCGCCCAGGCGATTCTGGTGAGGGCCGAAGGCGAGATGACCACGGTCCGTCAACGGCTTCAGGCCGAGCTGGGGATTGCCCAAGCGTCGTGAGGGGCCGGTTCACCATGGGCCCAGGCGGCGAGATGCCGGACATGCCCTCAGGTCTGGCGGTTCGCCCGTTCCAGTCATCGGACTCGGTGACGGAGCTCACCGATCTCCTGCACCTGTCCTATCGCCAGCTGGCCGCACGCGGCCTCCGTTACGTGGCCACGCACCAGGACGAGGACATCACCAGGCGCCGGATCGCTGGCGGCCAGTGCTTCGTTGCCACCATCGGCGACCGGCTGGTTGCGACCATCACCCTGAAGTCGCAGGGCCCCGCTCACGGATGCGACTGGTACCGGCGGCCCGGCGTCGCCTACTGCGCTCAACTCGGTGTCGAGCCGGACCTGCAGCGTCGCGGTATCGGGGCGCTCCTCCTCGACGTCGTCGAGCAGCGCGCATGGCTGACGGGTTCGGAGCAGATCGCCCTGGATACGTCGGAGCAGGCCACCGACCTCATCGGATGGTACGGCCGGCGCGGGTACCGGCAGGTGCAGCAGGTCGACTGGGAGGTAACCAACTATCGGAGCGTCGTCCTCAGCAAGTCATTGGTCCTTCCCGCAGTGGCCCTACGCCCGGCGGTCGCCGGCGATGTGGGGATCCTGGCCGCCATGCTTGTCGAGAGCGTGAACTGGGACCTCGCCCGCCCTCGAGTATCCGAGCGCGAGGTCATGTCCCGAGCCGAGCTCGTGCGGTACGTCACGGGGTGGGGGCGGTACGGCGACCACGGCATCGTCGCCGAGGCACAGGGAGGGGCTCCGGTCGCAGCCGCCTGGTTCCGCCGCTACTCAGCTTCGGAGCCCGGCTTCGGGTTCGTTGGCGAAGACGTCCCCGAGGTGTCCATCGCCGTGCGCCGGCCTTGGCGGGGCCACGGCCTCGGGGGGCGGCTGCTAGCCGAGCTCGGGGCGCGGGCCGGCGGGGCGGGCATCAGGGCGCTGTCGCTGAGCGTCGAGACGGCCAACCCGGCGATCCGCCTGTACCGGCGCCTGGGCTACGAGGAGGTGGCGCTGGTCGGCGGCTCGTCGACCCTGCGGCTCGAGGTCCCCCGCGGGTAGGGCGGGGCCCGTCAGTCCTTCTGCAGGACGTACAGGAGGACCACCCGTTCCTGGTCGGCGCTCCTCACGCCCCGCTGGAACTTACGCAGGATGGTGAACCCGATGCCGGTGATGACACGGTCGAGGTCGTCCTCGGAGTACTCGTGCACGTACGCCAGGCGCACGTCGTGCCAGGTCTTCTCGCCGCACCGCACCTGCTCACACCGGGTCACCGTGGTCACGGTGTTCGGAATGACGCTGCGTGACCGCTCCCGCCGGATGGTGATGAGATCCTGGTGGTCCTCATAGGCCGCGCCCAGGATCTCGAGCGGCCCGAAGTTGAATCGCTTCTTGAGCTCCTCGCCGATGCCGGGCGCCCGGACCGCGTCCTGGTCGACGTGGCAGCGGACCTCGAGCAGGAGGACGTCGCCCGGCCACATGCCGTTCGAGAAGAGCGTCTCCAGAAAGCCGTTGTCGTCGCTCATGTTCCCGAGGGTGTTCCCGAGCAGGGCGAGGACGTTGGGCCCGGCCCGGTCCTTGTACACATAGGAGAACAGGCCGAGGGAGTCGAAGGGGGCGATGATGCCCTTGACGTGGACCCGGCTCTCCAGATCGCCGGCCAGCACGGTTTGGATGGCGTGGACGATCATGGCCGGGTTGATGTCGTAGGGGTAGTAGAGCAGCGGCCCACCCTTGGCCTCGGTGGCCACCAGGCTGGAGATGAGGGCCCGGTCCTTCGAGCCGGTGCCCGGCCCGAGGGCCACGTAGTCGAGGCTGCTCCCCCCCGTCGCCCGGACGATCTCCGAGACGATCTCGGTGGCGTTGGCCTCGCACAGCTCCACGCTGGAGCGGTAGTAGGTGTACCGGTGGTCCTCGGTAAGACGGACCCAGTTCAGGTACCCGTGATGGGTCAGGTAGGCGTAGTAGGTGGGGATGGGCTGGCCGGTGTTGAGCAGCTCCCGGAGGCGGTGGTCGACCCGTCCCAAAAGGCTGTCCATGTGCAGGTAGATGGTGGCGTCGATGATCCCCTCGAAGTGTTCGCCGCGCGCCAACCGCACCTGGTTGGCCTCAGCAGCTGGACTCCCGGATCCGCTGCGGTCACCGCTGCGGCGTGAGGCTCGCGCCGCCTTGTCGGAGCGCCAGGCGGCCAGCAGCTCCTCCTCGGTCACCGTGACCCGCTCGACGCCGCACAACCACTGGGCCAGGAGCTGCACTTTGGCCTCACCGGGCAACGACGGCTCGCCCGTGCTGGTGTGCGGGCGCCTCCACGAGTCGATCGTGTTCTCGGGCAGGTCGAAGCCAGTTCCACGGAGCAACTCGCGGTGCAGGGCATGGGTGGTCAAGCGGGCCTGGGCGAGGCACCTCTCGAACAGGTCCTTGAAGTCCTGGGGAACATGTCGAGGGGATGAGCCGTCGCCGATCACGGCCGGAAATGTACATCTGCCGTCGCCGACTCCTTCTGGTTTCGAGCCAACTTCGGGAACTTCGGGAAGGTTCGGGGTTCCGTTCGTGACGGTCGGCCGTCACCGTGTGGGAATGAACACTTGGGGCATCGACGGGACGGCCTTTCTGAGTATCTACGCCGGAGCGGCGTCCGCCATCGCGGCTGCGGCGATGCTGGTGGACCGGAGGGCGGGGTCTGCAGCCGACACTGCGAACCTGGACGAGTACGAGATCGCCTACCTCTCCGGAGGCGCCCGGCTGGCGGCAGTGGCCGCCCTGGTCAACCTCGATCGTCGGGGCGCCATCGACCTGGGCGACGAGCTCCTGCGTGACCTGCACAACTCGGGCGATCTCGACCTCGACACTGTGCGCGACGCGGCCCATCTCGCCGAGCTTGGCGTCGAGCTGCACGTGAGCCTGGCGGCGGACGCCGTTGCGGCGGCGGCCGTCACCCATCCCGTCGAAGCCGCGGCCCTGCAGGCGGCACGCGGCACCAAGCCCCGCACGCCCTGGCGGGTGCTGGGGGCCGCAGCCGACGCCCGGGCCCTGGACGACGTTCGTGAGGGGCTCGAGCGCCGCGGCCTCAGGTACGCGCCCGCCGAGGTCGATCGCCTTCATGCCCGCTGGCGTTGGCTCCTGCCGGTACTGGCCGTGGGTGGGGTGCGGGTGCTGGCCGACGTGGGCGCTGACCGACCGGTCGGAGCGCTGCCGGTGGTGATGCTCCTCACGCTCGGGGCCATGCTGGTCCTTGCTTGTCGTCGGCGGGGGAACACCCGCGGAGGCGACCGTCTCGTCGCCGATCTGCGCGCTGACGGTCCAGAGGCGTTCGTCGGCCCTGTCGCCAATCGGTCGCCGGGCCTGGCCCTGGCCCTGTTCGGCATCGGCGCCCTGTGGGCGAGCGATCCAGCGCTTGCTCTGGCCGTGGCGTCTCCGTCGGTTGCCGAGCAGGTGTCGTCGTCGGAGGGCTGGTTCGCCTCGGCCCGAAGCTGGTGGGGGTCGCACGGTGCGGGCTCCGGCGGCTGGTCGGGCGGTGCCGGGTGTGGCGGCGGCGGCGACGGTTGTGGTGGGGGCGGCGGTTGTGGTGGAGGTGGAGGCGGCTGCGGTGGGGGCGGCTGATGGGCGCCGGCCTCGGTCTGGGGCTGGGCTGGCGGCACGCCCTGGCCGCCGTCCCGCTGCGACGCGACGATCTGGGCTTCGTGGAGGTCGTGGCCGAGGCCTTCGCCGGCGGGCGGCCCCTTCCGCCCGCCCTGGTCGCCGCCCGCCGCCGGGGTGTTCGGGTCGTTCCCCACGGTGTCCGCCTGTCGCTGGGTGGGGCCGATCGGCCTGATCCGGCCCGGGTGGCGCAGTTGGCCGCCCTGGCCGAGCGGGTCGAGGCGCCCCTCGTCAGCGAGCACGTGGCGTTCGTCCGCGCCGGCGGTCGTGAGGCCGGCCACCTGCTTCCCGTTCCCCGCACCCGGCCCGCTCTCGAGGTGCTCGTCGCCAACGTGAGCGAGGCCATGGCCGGGCTGCCCGTCCCCCTTGCCCTGGAGCCCATCGCCACCCTGTTCGAGTGGCCGGACGCCGAGCTCGACGAGGGCGACTTCCTCACCGAGTTGCTCGACCGAACCGGGGCGCTGCTGCTGCTCGACGTGGCCAACCTATGGGCCAACGCCCGTAACGCCGGGTCGGATCCGGTGGCCCTCCTCGACCGGCTCCCCCTCGACCGCCTGGCGTACGTCCACGTCGCCGGAGGAACGGAGCGCGCCGGGTTGGCCCACGACACCCACACCCATCCCGTTCCCCCCGGCGTGCTCGACCTCCTCGGCCGTCTGGCCGACCGGAAGGCCGTTCCGGGCGTGATGCTGGAGCGGGACGGCCGGTTCGCGCCGACCGAGGAGCTCCACCGAGAGCTGGACGCCATCGCCGCCGCCGGTCGACCGCACGGCGACGCTCCGCGCGTCGGGCGCGCGTCGTCAACGTGCGGTTCTTGGGGTGATCCCAGCCGGTACCGGCACCGGCTGGCCGCCGAGCAGGCGGCCCTGGTGCGCACCCTGGTGGACCGGACCGCGCCGCCGGCGGGCTTCGACCGCTGTCGCGTCGAGGCGGCCGGGGCGGCCCTGGCGGTCAAGCGGGCGGAGAGCGGAATGCGTTGACCGTGCCGGTGTTGACCCGTGTCGCGCTCGCCGGGCCCGTCAGCCTCCGACGATCACCGTCGGCATGCCCAGGTCGAGGGTGAGCCGGCCTCGATGGACCGGGAGCGGGTCGCCCAACTCCGCGGCGCCATGGCTTGAGGGAAGGACAGGTCGAGCTCTACCGCCGGTCCGCGAACCGTTGACGCAGATCACCTGCCATCGTCCGCATGATCCTGGTGCCCGCCACCATGGAACTGCTCGGCAACGCCAACTGGGATGCCGGCGTGGCTCGGGCGGTTGCTCCCCGAGGTCACGCCCAACTCCTGACGTCTGAGCGGCTGTTGGGCGGCTCTCTGAGCTACCGTGCCGCCTCCACGACGCGGTCAGCCGGCTCCGCGTAGCGTGTCGTGTCCGGCACAAGGGGGGGGAATTGAACGAGTACGCGTTGAAGCTGAGCGAGGCGGAACTGGCGCGCTACCGGTTCATGGCCGAGAGTGCCGCCCAGGCGGAAGCCGACCTGTGGACGGCCGCCGGCGTGGTTGAAGGGGCGGCGGTCGCCGACATCGGGTGCGGCCCGGGTGCCGTATCGGCAGTCCTGGCTCGCCTGGTCGGCCCGTCCGGGTCGGTCTGGGCGGTAGACGGTAATTCCGATGTGGTCGAGGCCGCTCGTTCGACAGCCAGCAGGGCGGGGATCGACAACGCCACGTTCGGCGTGGGCGATGCCCACGCGAGCGGCCTCCCGCCCGCCAACGTCGACCTTGTCATGATTCGCCACGTGCTGGCCCACAACGGCTCCCAGGAGCAAGCCATCGTCGACCACGCCGCGACCCTGATCCGCCCAGGTGGCGTCGTCTACCTCGCGGACATTGATATGGCGGCTTTCCGCGTGCGTCCGGCCAATGACGACCTCGCCGACCTCGATCTGCGCTACGAGCGGTGGCACGCACAGCAAGGCAACGACCTCAGCATCGGGCTCCGCCTCGGGGAGCTGCTGTTGGCGGGCGGCCTGATCGACATCGAGCACCATGGGCGATACCAGATCTTTCCGATCCCGTCCGAGTTCCGCCCGCCGAGCTGGGCGGCCCGAGATGTGCTCGTCGCCGCGGGCCTGGCGACACAGTCGGACATCGACCGCTGGGAGGCTGCGTTCATGCGGTTCGATGAGCAGCATCCCCGACCGACAATGTTTGTCCCGCAGTTCTTCGCGTTCGGCCGGCGACCGGAAGTTTGAGGGCCGCCTTCAGTCGAAGAAGTTGATCCCATGGAGTCGCCCGCTCGCAACCTACGCCCGAGCCTGGTCGGAGATTGCGCCGTAGCCCATGCTGCGAACCCCGGCCTTCAGCCGATCGAACTCTGCGCAGTCGCTGGGCCGCGCGGCCGCAGGCTGGAACGGCTCGGCGGGGGCTCGCCACGCCCGACCAGCACGGAGAGGTCGAACGGGCCTTCGTCGCTCCGCCCCGCCGTAACACCGCTGGCGGACGTGGTCACAGCGCCGTTTGTGGTGTGGCGGCGGGACCCGGCTCGTCGCCGGAAGCACCGCAGCCGGCGAGCACCACTGTGGCGGCGAGAGTGCCGAGAAGCGACGTGCGGTCACGAGAACTCCGAAAGCGGGCTTGGGGTGGGCCACCAAGTAGTCAGTCTCCCGGCCATCTCCCGTCATCTGAAGGTCCTCGAGCGGGCGGGTCTGATCAGTCGCGGCCGAGGTGGACAACGGCGGCCATGCCAGCTGCGGCCGGAGCCTCTGGTCGAGATCGCCGCATGGGCCGAGAACACACGAGCTGTGTGGGAGCACCGTCTCCACCGGCTCGATGCGCACCTCCGGCGCACGTCTGACCGAACCGCATCCCCACCGACATCGGAGAAGCCATGAGCGATGGCAAGACGGTGTTTGACGCTGCGTCAGCCTCACCCAACCGTCGAGCAGCGAGTTGCAACCATCGGCTTCGGCGCTGTCGAGCTCGGTCTGCAGACGATGCAGAACCTCGCTCGCCATGGGGTCGCCTGAATCCGAATCCCCCGGCCGATGAGATCTCGTCGCGGCACAGGTCAACCCAATCCGACCGACCACCACTACCCGAAGGAGCCGCCATGTCGCGCGTCCGCATCCACAACTTCTCGATCTCGCTCGACGGGTTCGCCACCGGTGAGGGGCAGTCCCTCGACACGCCGTTCGGCCACGCCGGGCATCGGCTCCACGAGTGGTTGATCGCCACTCGGTTCGCACGCAGCGCAGTCCTCGGCGAGTCGGGCGGCACCGAGGGTGTTGATCACGTGATGGCCGATCGGCACGGACCCGGGATCGGTGCGGAGATCATGGGCGCGGGCAAGTTCGGCCCTCCAGGCTGGCAGGACGACCCGGAGTGGCGAGGGTGGTGGGGCGACAACCCGCCGTTCCACACGCCGACGTACGTCCTGACCCACCGTCCGCACCCGTCGCTGGAGATGGAGGGTGGTACGACGTTCCACTTTCTCGACGCCACGCCAGCGGATGCACTCGAGGTGGCGCGTGACGCAGCCGCCGGCCAGGACGTCCGCATCGGCGGGGGCCCGACCATGATGCGCGCGTTCCTCGCCGCGGGCCTCGTCGACCACCTGCACGTCGTGCAGGTGCCGATCCTGCTCGGCCGCGGTGTTCGGCTGTGGGACGGCCTGGAGGCGTTGGAGCAGCAGTACGTCGTGGAGGCGGTCTCGACGCCCGCCGGCGTCACCCACTTCATGTTCACCCGATGACGAGGCGGCATGTTGCGATCACGCCTGCAAACACGGAACCGTGGGATACGCGCCGGAGGCGTCGCGTATCGCAACCCCAGCCTCAGTCAGCAGGTGGCAGGTCTGCTGCTTGTACCGCGCCACTGACCGGGCCAGGTCGCCCCGGTCTCAGCGGAGACCATGTCGGGGACACCCGGTGCTGCCATCCGGGACCCTCGTCCGAGCGGTCCGAACGTGGGCAGGCGGGTCGCTCCAAGCCCCCGGGGGTGCTAGCCGGACCTCCCGGACAGGACCCACGCAGGCGTCCGCCGGTGAACGGCTGTCTGCGCCAGCGACAGCCACCCCCGGGCCTTAGGAGTCCGGGAGGTCCAGGGCGTCCAGTGCAGGGTCGCTGACCATTGCCTCCCAGAAGGCTCCGGCCCAGACGCGATGGCCCCGGTTCCTGGGATGGAACCAGTCGGCTGCGAAGTCCGTGATCATGCTCGGCCACCCTCTCCGCTCCGTGGCGTCATGAAGCCTGGCCACGGACAGCTCGCGCAACCTGGCCACCCGAGCCACGTAGTCAGCGGCTTGGCCTGATCTGCGACCCATTCCGCCGTGCATGAACCACGGCACGTCGCCCACGACGGCATTGGCCGGCAATCCTGCGATCAGGGCATCGACGTCGGCGCTGAACCGCGCGATCTCGTAGCTACGGATGTCGTTGGCTCCTACTGCGACGGTGACGAGATCGGGCTTGAGCCCGGCCAGCTTCGGGAGTTGCTCAGCGACGACATCGTGGACTCGTGCGCCCGAGGCACTCAGGTTGATAACCACCACGGGACGACCGGTCGCATCGCGCAGCCGCTGGGCGATGAGGCCGACGTAGCCCCGTTCCGGTCGACTGGCCCCGATCCCCTGGGCGGTGGAGTCACCAAGGGCGACATATACGATCCCGCCCGGCTCGCCTCGGGGCGTCGACCAGTACTGGCGGTATCGGCTCACATCGGAGCGGATCTGCAAAAGTCGAATCCCCCAACCGACCGGGACGGCGAGGGCGAGAGCCAAGAGCGCGGACAGCGCCCTGTGGCGGTGCAGGAGGCCTCCACCTCGGTCGCCGTCGGCCTCCTCGGAGGGGTTCATCCCCCGGTGTGCAGCGCGTCAACGGGCGCGGCCGTCCTGGAGTACGCCCCTGTCCAAGTGACGTCCGCAAGCCGGGTTCGGAACCCTATGCCGAGCGTCAGGCCATGCCCCCTCAACGTCCTCCCGTTCGGACACGGCGTCAACGGGTCGGGATGAACAGCATCGACGGTATCAGCAAATAGTCGAACGGTGGCCGCCGAATGTCCACGGCGGAGAGGATGACCGGCCCGCTTGCCCAGCCGAATCCGAGCATGTAGCCGAGCGCTCCCGAGGCCAAGGTCGCCGTCAGGGCAAACTCCACTTCCAGTTTAAGGCCAGACCGGAATCGCCGGCCATCAGTGTCGTGGCGCGGTGGCGAGGCTCTGTTGCTCCTCTACCAGCCAGTGCTGGAAGCGCTCGAGATGCGCTCCCAGTCGGCCGCAGCCAGGATGATGTTGGTATCGACGACGAGGGTCAGCGGCCCAATCCCTCGGCCAGCATGTCCTCATCTTCGGATGCCCGCTGCCCGCTCGTGGATCAGCCGAGACTCACGAACCCGAGCTTGTGCCTCGGCCCGAACTGGTCGGCAAAAACCTCCGCGGCGAGCACCTCCGGCGCCAGGCATCAATCCCGAAATCCCCTGGTGGACCGAGTCGATCTAGAGCGATGCCGACAGACCGCCACTCATGCTCTCCTTGCCAGCTGCGAGGCGCAGAGTCGCGTATCGAGGTGCCGGTCAGGGCAATCGGGATCGCTGCTCCGCCCGCACCCTCCGGGAGTGCTACCAGGATGTCGGCAGGGTGGCCCTGATCACCTGTAAACAGCGGCCGTGGGTCACCGCCTGCTGCCTCCGGCGGGATCTCAAGGTTCGAATTCGAGCGGAAACCGCGCCGTGGCGGCATTTCGCGCTGCTCGACGCTGCCTGGCATCACCGCAGCATCGCGGACTTTTATGAACCGACGACGGCTCTGACCTGATCGGCGACCTGGTGGCGGGCGTCGGACCGGGAGACGCCGGACATGAGCAGCCGGTCGTATGAGGTTCGACATGGCGCACCGAGGTGACCACCGCAAGGGTGATTTGCGTCGGCATCGCCGGAAGCGCAGCCGGGAGCTGCTCGGTCCTGCCCTATGCGGCGCGCATGGAAGTCACCTTGGTCAGCAGCTTGCGGTTCTCGTCGGTGGGTGTGGTCACGGCTCGTCCCAAGTGGACGCGGTTTGGGTTATGAGCGACGCTAGGCCAATGGATCCGCGCCGCCGGACCGCTCTCGAGATGGCCGAGGCCGCCAGCGCCTGGCTGGGTTCGCTGACGGCAGAGCAGCGGGCTGTCGCTCATGGCGCCGCGCCGGCGTCCGACGACCTGCTCGATGCCGAGCGCCGACGGTGGTTCTACACCCCCACCGATCACGGTGGCCTGACGGTGCATCAGCAGCAACCCGCGCAGCAGCGGGCCGCGATGAAGCTGGTGGCGACCGGGCTGTCCATGGCCGGCTTCGTCACAGTTGCGACCACGATGGGACTGGAGAACGTGGTCGACCGTGGCGAAGGGTTCGTGACCCGGTTCGATCGGCAGCGTGGGCGTGACCCGGGGCTCTACTACCTGCGCGTCTTCGGCGAACCGGCCGGTGACAGCCCATGGGGATGGCGGTTCGGCGGTCATCACGTTTCCCTCAACAACCTCGTCGTCGACGGCCAGCTCGTCAGCACGACCCCATGCTTCATGGGCGCCGACCCGGCGTCCGCCCCGCTGCTCGGCGGCACGGTGAACCGGCCGCTCGGGCGCGTTGAGGACCTCGCCCGCGAACTCGTCCGCTCGCTCACCCCCGACCGCTTAGCGCGGACCGTCCTGCTGGACAAGGCGCCTTGGGACTTCGTCACCGCCAACCGCACCACCGTCTCCGAGGGCGACCAGGTCATCCCGCTGACCGGCATCTGGCGAGACAAGCGGTTTGCGGACGACTCCGAGCAGATCAAACTGCAGGCATCCAGCGATGCAATCGACGAGGCGGCCGGATTCAGTCCCGATGACCACCGCGCCGTCGAGTACACCGCTTCTCCCAAGGGCATTCCGGGCCGCGACCTCGACAGCTCTCAGCGGGAGCTCTTGCTGTCGCTCCTCGGCACCTACTTCGGCCGCGTACCGGACAGCATCTCACCGCTTGCGTCGTACGACGATTCCGCGCTCGACGACGTCTACTTCGCCTGGGCTGGCCCTACCGCACCGGGGCAGCCGCACTACTACCGGCTGCAGGGGCCGCGGCTGCTTATCGAGTGGGACAACACCCAGCGCGGCGCAAACCATGCGCACTCAGTCTGGCGCGACCCCGAATCTGACTTCGGCCTCGACGTGCTGGCCCAGCACCGAGCCATGCGCCACTGACGCGGGCTCGTGAGCTGCCCCGACGGGCCGAGCTTCACCGAGCCCGCCATGGCCACCACCGACGAGCACTACCGGACGGTGGTCTGACCCGAGAGGCCCAGCCGGCCGCCGTCGAGGACCTCCTCGGCTCTGGTTCGACCGGGCTCCCTTCGCCGAGACGGTCCAGCGCCTGACCGATCCCGCGGCTATGCAGCGGCTATGCCGAGGCGAAACTTGTGCCGCACTAGCTCCTTCTCGCTCTCGCCGCTTCGAACAGCCAGTGGTAGACCTCGGCGTGCTTCTTGGTCTCCCAGATGTCCCTTCCCCAAATGTACGCCCCGTGGTCCCTTACGAGGACTGCGTAGGTCTCGGCAAAGCGCACGTCTGCCAATGCCCTCTCCACCCCGTGGACCAACTCGGTCTCTCGCGGAGTGTTCTCGACGATAGGCACACGGTGCTCGTCGGAGCTGAGAACGCCTGGGATGCCCTTCAGCATCTCGAAACCCCGCAGGGTCAGCCACTCGGCACCGAGGTCGGCGGCGAGGACTGCGTCGAGGGCGTGGGTATGCATCACCGCTCCGGCATCGCGACTTCCGATCACCGTGCAGAACACACCAGCGCACTCGGAGGGTCGCAGCCTCTCCTCGTCTGCCGGTTGCAGCACATCCCCGGAGACGGGATCGATGACGAAGAAGTCGCCTGGTCGGAGGGTTTCTTTGTGCATGCCCGTCGGAGCGACAAGCAGTCGGTGTTCACCATCAAACCCGCAAATGCCGCCACCTGTCCCAGACACCCAGCCCTTCGCATAGAAGAGCCGCAGCATCTCGCACAGCAGCTGCCGGTCACGATCGTCATAGCTGCCGTCACCGGAGACCTTCAACGTCGGACGCCCCACGATTCCGCCGATTCCAGGGGCCGCCGAACAACGATTCCCTCTTCCGTGTTGAAGGAGAGCGAAACTGACGGACACTTGCCGATCACGTCCGAGCACACCTCGGGCGGCCGCGGCGGGATCCCGCGATAGTTAAGAACGGGGTAGCCATAGCGAGTGGCGATCGCGGTCAAGACGTGAGGACCCAAGTGTCGCACCCTACCGAACTTCCGGCGGCGAAAGATCACCAGCGGCCTGCCATGACGCTCGTCCGCTCGATGCTCGACCAAGGCCCTGGGCGTGCATCCAAGCCCTTCGTACCGGGCCCTTGCCCCGGGCCGCCAACCTGCACGATCCCCGACCCGAAAGTGTCGTCGGCGACGTGCGGCGAAGCCCGTCAGGCTCGCCCGCAGATCGCGGTCTCGAACAGCTTCGAGCTTCGGCGTTCACAACGTCACGCTCGTGTTCGGCCACGCGACACGGGCCGCTCAGACAGCACAGTTGTAGGCGATCGGCAGGCTTCCGTCGTGCTGGCGGAGCTGCAGGAATCGTTCCGTCACCAACCGCTTGGCCGTAACGAGAGCGACGGTGCCCGACGCCAGCAGCATGTCCGGGCTGGTGTCAACATCAGCGCCGGCGGGGTGCCAGTGGACGCCGTCCATGGTGACGGTCAGCTCGGGCACGGTATTGGCGTCGTCGATCTCGACGCCCTCGCCGGACCCGCCGCGCCGGACGAGGGGTCGGACGGCGAAGTCTGACCCGGTGATGCCAAGGCCGGAGAGCATCTCTCGAAGGGCCGGGATTTCGTTACGGTTCCCCTTCGTCTCCGTCATGCCTACGCGCATGCTGAGCCCGAGCTCCGAAGCCAGTGCGAGCCCTTCCATGGTGCGAGCCCACGACCCGTCGCCGCGGTTGTGGTCGTGGGCCGCCGCCGTCGCCCCGTCGATCGACGTCTGCAGAACGAGCCGCGCGCGGCCTACCAGGCGTTCCAGTTCGGTCCTCTGCCGACCCCGGAACAACATGGCGTTGGTAAGCGCCACTGTCTGCAGCCGGTCACTCGCGTACTCGAGCATGGCCACGATGTCGGGCTCCATGAACGGCTCTCCGCCGGTCACGTACACCTCGGTGAAGCCCTCGGCGACGGCCTCGTCGATCAGGTCCCGGAACCGGTCGAACGGCATCGACCGCCGGCGGGCCGTCGGCGACGACGCCACGGAGCAGTATGAGCAGCGCAGGTTGCAGTGGAAGTTGGTGTAAATCCAAAGCCGTGGAGGAAAGAGCGCCGAGGCGAAGAGGGGTACGACTGGAAGGCCTTCGTCGGCCAATTCGGGGGCGTCGCCCCAGCTCACCGCTTGGCTCTCGAACCCGGTGGGCAGCGCACTCCGGTACAGCTGGTAGCGACCCCGGGACCGCTCGGACGGTGGGACGACCTCGAGGCAGGTCGTCCACCAGCCGGTCTCGATCGTCTCGACGAACGGTTCGGGCAGCCCCGCCGCCCGCATTGACGAGGCTTGGGCCCGCCAGTCGTACTCGAGGGGCACCAGCTCCGCCTCGACGTGCCCGGCCTCGAGGTCGAGCACTGCGTACCAGACGTTCGTACGCCCGTCGTTCGCCGGTCGCCCGATGACGCCGACGTTCACCGCCAGGCGACCGTCGTCGAGGCGCTTCTGCCAGGGGAGGCCGGAATGGGTACAGAGGACGACCTGGGCGCCGCTGGCGTCGAGCCGCAGCCGCACCTCTTCGTCGGACAGCGACTCCCAGAAGAAGTCGTTGACGAACAGCGGCGATCCGTGGACAAGGTGCATGTCGACCCCGCCGATGACCTCCCGATGGTCTCCGGGGAGCCGGCTCATCC
Source organism: Acidimicrobiales bacterium (assembly GCA_038214685.1). Classification (GTDB taxonomy): domain Bacteria; phylum Actinomycetota; class Acidimicrobiia; order Acidimicrobiales; family AC-14; genus CADCTB01. The sequence continues at coordinate 14,412 of JBBQRO010000015.1, read as the reverse complement.
ACTCGGCGAAGCCGGGGCTGGTCCGGGCCCGGGTGAAGTCGTAGATGAGCTGGGCGAACTCGTTGTCACGCGGGTCGCTGTAGCCGCATCCGCAGTCCTCGTCGCCCCTGCCGATGGCGATGTCGTAGTTGCCGGCGATGCACTCCACGCCTCCGTCGACCAGCAGTGGCCACAGAGCGTCGGGCTCGGCGCCGAAGCCGCCAAGGTCGCCGAGGCAGAAGATGCGTTCACAGCCGCGACGTCGGGCGTCGTCCAAGAGGGCCCTGAGGGCGTAGGGGTTGGAATAGGGCCCGCCGAACGCGGCAATCCTGGTCATGGCTCGAACCGGGTCGACCGACTGGCGCTCACGCCGCGGGTACCAGTGCGAGGGCGACGTCCATGAGCGCGCAGTTGGCCTTGGCCTGGGCTGCCCGCTCGTCGTCGGTGAAATGATCCAGGAAGCTCCGCCCGGCCAGCAGGTCGTCCCACACGAACAGCATGGACACGGCCGCCATCCCGAAGTGGCGGGCTGCGGTGAACACCGCCGACGTCTCCATGTCGACGGCCAGGTACCCGGCCCGGTGCCAGGTGTCCACCAGCTCGGGCGGCTGGGCCAGCAGCGCAGAGGTGGTGACGTGCGCCCCCCGGTGGACCCGGAAGCCTCGTGCCTCGAACATGGTGGCGGCCCGGTCGGCGAGCTCTCCGTCGGCCGGGGACGAGCCCACCCCGCCGTAATACTGCGAGGCCCCCTCGCCGATGGTGGCCTCGCGAGGGATCACGATGTCGCCGGTAGCGATGCCGTCCTGGAGCGACCCGCACGATCCGATCTGCACGACGGCGGGGGTGCCGAGCTCCCCGAAGATGTGAACGGGCTCGACGGCTCGCGCCGCCCCGTAGACACAGGAGTAGAGCACGGGCGACCCGTCGTCCGGCCGGCGCCCGAGATGAAAGTCGGGAAAGTCCAGCTCGCGAGGGTCGTCGAGGAGCGCCAGCCGCTCGGCTGTGCGCTCACGGCGCCACCACGAGCCCTCCAAGACCACCAGCCGCGGCACCTCGTCACGTGCCATCCCCATCGCCGTGCACCAGTCCACCGGAGGGCGGTGAGGACCCGCCTGGATGGCGGAGATGAAAGGCATGGAGGGGATGCTAGTTGCTAGTGTCCGCCAGTCGCATCAACGTCAGTGCATATGAAGAAAGCGGTCGACTCTATGCGTAGGCCTCATCTGGCCATCATCGGTTCCGGTCCGTCGGGGCTCGACGCGGCGCTGGCGGCCGCCGATCGCGGCTGGGCCTTCACACTGTACGAGGCCGGCCCCGCCGCCAGCACCGGGGTCCGGGGGTGGGGCCACGTCCCGCTCTTCACGCCCTGGTCGATGAACGTCTCGCCTCGGATGGCCCGTCACCTGGCCGCCTCCGGCCACCCGGTGCCCACCGGGGATGTGTGCCCCACGGGCAAGGAGCTTGTCGACCGCCTGCTGGCGCCCGTCGCCGGCCTCCCGGAGGTGGCGACCTCCGTGCGCTACGGCGCCCGGATCGTCGCCATCGGACGGCAAGGGCTCCTGAAGCACGAGGAGATCGCCAACGCGGTCCGGGCCGCCCGTCCGTTCCGCCTGCTGGTGGCCACGAGCGACGGCGAGGAGGAGATCGTGTCGGCCGATGTCGTGATCGACTGCTCGGGCACCTACGGACGGCCAAACTGCACCGGAGACGGCGGCATACCGGCGGTGGGTGAGGTGGCGTTGGCCGACCGAATCGTGCGCGCCATTCCCGACGTCGCTACCGACACCGCCGACTGGGCGGGGAAGCGGGTTCTGCTGGTCGGGTCGGGCCACTCGGCCCAGACTGCCGCCACCTCCCTCGCCGCGCTCGACGGCACCGAAGTGATCTGGGCGGTCCGGTCGGAGGAGCCGACGTGGGGGGCCGTCGAGCACGATCCTCTTCCTCGCCGAGCGGCGCTCGCCGGCGAGGCGCAGCGCCTGGCCGGTGATGCATCGGGACTGGATCTCCACACCGGCGTGGTCGTGGACGGGTTCGCCGTCGATGGCGACCGCATCGTGGCCACCCTCCGCAACGGGAACACCCAGGAGGTGGTCGTGGACAGAGTCGTGTCCCTCACCGGCTACGTCGGTGACAACAGCATCTACCGCCAGCTCCAGGTGCATGAGTGTTACGCCACATCCGCGCCGATGAACCTCTCGGCCGCGCTGCTCGGTGCCGCTGCGGGTGACTGCCTCCAGCAGGAGAGCCATGGGGTGGACGTGCTCCGGAACCCGGAGCCGAACTTTTACATCCTCGGCGCCAAGTCCTACGGCCGGAACAACCAGTTCCTGATGCGCATCGGGTGGGAGCAGGTCGACGAGGTCGTTGAGGCGCTGGCTGGCGACCTGGCGTGGTGAGCCGCTTCGACCTCGTGAACGCGGATTGGAACTTCTGGCCAGACGGCTCGTCGCCGCCGACGATCTGGGCCGAATGCGCCGACTTGGGCTTCGAGGGGCTGGAGCTCGGCGTGTACGACCCCGACATCGAGCTATCGCCCGTCCGGGTAGCCGAAGCCTCCACCCTCTCTGCCCGGCACCGGATCGGTGTGCGCGCCGCCCTGTTCTCCATGCCGCCGGGCCGGTGGCCCGGAGGCGGCCTGGCCTCCGTGGAGCACGGGGCGGCGGCCGTGCGGGCGATCGTCGAGACGGGCCGTCGAGCGGCTGGCATCGGGGCGGCAGTCCTCGGGGTGTGGCCGGGCGCCGACCCGCCGGCGGGCGGCCCGGACGACTGGGCCCGAACCGCCGAGAGCCTGGCGGCCGTCGCCGACGGCACCCGGTCGCTCGGTCTGGCGGTGGCGGTGGAGCCCAAGCCCGGTCAGCTCGTGGCAGGCACCCAGGATGCCATCCGGCTGTGCGAGGAGATCGGGGATCCCGGCATCGGCGTCCTGCTCGACACGGCCCACGCCCTGGCAGCCGGCGAGGATATCGAATCCCTTCCCGAGCGGATCGGCACCCGGCTCATGCATGTCCACCTGGGCGACAGCGACGACGCCGACGCCGACGCCGACCTTCCCCCGGGCTCGGTCCACGACTTCGGCCCGTTTCTCGCCGCCCTCGAAGCTTCGGGTTATCAAGGAGCGCTGTCCTTCGACCTCTACGGCGCAGTCAGCGCCGGCGGCTGCACGGGAAGAGAGGCCAGCCGGCTGGGCTTGGCTCACGTCACCGCCGCCTTGGCCGCCAACCGGTGACGGCGGTCGTCGCCGGGCTGGACTTCGGCGGGAGCAGTCTGAAGGCGTGGGTGGCCGACCTGGCCACCGGTGCAGTCCGGGCTGCGGTCACCGAAACCACTGCAACAGACCGCCCCCGGCCCTACGCCGCCGAATTCTCTCCGGCGGGATGGTGGGCGACGGCCGGCTCGGCGATGCATGCCGCGGTCGAGCTGTCGGGCGCAGCGCCGACCGATTTCGTGGCCGTCACTGCGGCATCGCTACGCCAGGGCTTCGTCCTCATCGACGGTGAACGCGAGCTGGCCCCCGGAGTCCTGAACTCCGACCGGCGGGGACGAGACCACCTCGACCGTCTCCGCTCCGAGGTCGGCGTCGACGCGCTCTACGCCCTCACCGGCCACTGGCCCGCGCCCGAGCTGACCCTTCCCAAGCTGCTCGACGTGCAGGCGCACCAGGCCGACGTCTGGAACGCCACCCGGACCATGCTGTTCGTCCACGACTGGGCGCTCTGGCGCATGTCCGGGGCGGCGACGACCGAGGCTTCCTACGCCTGCGCCGGCCAGCTGGCCGACGTCGGTCGCCGCGCCTGGGCCGTCGACCTTCTCGACGCCCTCGGCCTCGGCTCCTCGTTCCTGGCCCCGATGGTCGAGGCGGCGACGGTGGTCGGCACGCTGGGCGACGGGTCGTTGGGCCTCCCTCTCGGCATCCCTGTCGTCGCAGCCGGGGGGGATGCGCAAGTGGCTTCGCTCGGAGCGGGAGGGCTTGCTCCCGGCACGGTCACGATCGTCGCCGGCTCGACCACGCCCCTCCAGGCTGCGGTGGCCGGCTTCCCGGTCGATCCCAAGCGTCATCCCTGGGTCTCGACCCATGTCCGTGAGGACCTCTGGGCCGCCGAGACCAACGCCGGCTACACCGGCATGAACTTCGGATGGCTGGCTGCCACCGCCGGGCGTCCCGTCGCCGAGTTGGCTCAGCTGGCCCACACCAGCGTCCCCGGCGCGCGCGGAATCACCGCAACCATCGCCAGCCCGGTATGGAGCGAAGAGGTCTGGGCCAGGAAGCCGCCCAGCACGGTGGTCGGCTTCACCATGGCCCACGGCCTGGCCGACGTGGCCCGAGCCTTCGTGGAAGCTCACGCGTACGGAGTGCGGGCCAACCTCGAGGACCTCGAGCGCGCCGTCGGCGCGCCCTTCGAGCGCATCCTTGTCACCGGCGGCGCCGCCCGCAGCGAGCAGTTCCGCCAACTCCTCGCCGACGTCTGCGGGCGTTCGCTGCTGGTGCCGGATGTCGAGGACAGCGCCGCCGCCGGCGGCACTGCGCTCGTCGCTCGTGCGCTCGGCGCCGAGCACGATCCCCGACGTCCGCCGCCGATCCGTGTCGATCCCCGTCATGACGATGCCTACGAGCAAGGGCATTCCCGCTACCTCGCCGTCTACGGGTCGCTGCTCGATCATCTACCGCCCGAGGCCTACGGAAGCGGGTAGGCCCCGTGCGCCCATTCGCCGTAGACCTCGCCGTGCCGGCGTTCGTCGAACTCGGCGCCCGCCATGTCGAGCACGATCCGGCCCTCCCGCAGACCGAGCACCCGGTCGGCGAAGCCCGCCACCATCCCGACCTGATGGAGACTGCAGAGGACTGCGATCCCGTCGTCGGAGGCGACGGCACGCAATGCGGCGAGCACCTTCGCCGCGGCCGACGGGTCGAGGCTCGACACCGGCTCGTCGGCCAGGATGACGCGTGTGCGCTGGGCCAGCGCCCGGGCGATGGCGACCCGCTGCTGCTCTCCTCCCGACAGCCGGTCGGCGCGGGCTTGAGCGTGGCCGGCCAGGCCGACCCGATCGAGGCAGGCGACCGCGGCGGCCCGCTCGGACGCCCCCGGTCGGCGGGCCAGCACCCGCCAGGTCGGCAGGTCGGCCAGGCGCCCGGCCAGGACGTTGTCCACCGCGCTGAGTCGCCGGACCAGGTTGTACTGCTGGAAGACCAGTCCGACGTCACGCCGGGCCCGGCGCAGCTCGGGGCCCTTCAGCGCGGTCAGGTCCCGGCCGCTCAGCTCGACGCGCCCGGCGCCCGGCGTGATCAGCTGAGTGATGCACCGGAAGAGCGTGGTCTTACCCGCACCGCTGGGCCCCACGATGGCGACGACGGTGCCCGCCTCGAGGTCGAACGACACGCCGTCCAGAACCACCCGGTCCCCATAGGAATGTGTGAGCCCGGCCACTCGTAGAACCACCTCGGGCGCCGATCTGACGCCGGACCGGCCTCCCCGGCCGGTCACTGGTCCACCATCTGACGATGGTCGCCCAGTGATTGCTTGCCGGACCGGCCCTCCGGGCGGGTCATGCCAGGTGCTTCCGCAGCCGGCCCGACAGCTGGTCGACGAAGGTGACCATGGCCAGAATCACCAGCACGATCGTCAGCAGCCTGGGGAAGTCCAGCAGCTCGATGCTGTTCTTCAGCTGCTGACCGATGCCGCCGGCCCCGACCACACCGAGCACGATCGAGGAGCGGATGTTGAACTCGAACATGTAGAGCGCCACGGAAGCCAGCCCCGGCATGGCGTCGGGCACCAGGGCGTAGGAGACAGTCTTCAACCGGCTGGCGCCGGTGAGCTCGGCGGCCTCGAGCGGCCCGGCGGGCAGGCCTTCCAGCGTCTCGGCGAAGAGCTTGCCGATGCTGCCGCTGGAGTGAAAAGCGACGCCCAGCATCCCGGCGAAGGGGCCGAGGCCGACCGCTGCGACGAAGAGCAGAGCGAAGACGAACGAGTCGACGCCCCGGAGGGTGTTGAGCAACAGCCGGCTCGGCAGCCGGACCCATGGGCTGGGGGTGAGGTTCCGGGCCGCCGGTACGCAGATCGCAGCGGCGATGACAGTGGCCAGGGTCGTCCCGATCACGGCGATGGCCACCGTCTCCCCGGCCCGCTCGAGGATCAGCGGGAGCTCGCGGGTGCTGGGAGGCCACGCCTTCGCCGCCCATCCGAACATGGTCGACAGACCCCGGGCCAGCCGGGGCAGGTCGACGTCGGCCAGCCGCCAGCTGACGACGTAGACGGCGACGACGACCGCCAGGTAGAGCCAACGCCGCCACCGTGGGCGGCGCCGGGGCGGGCCCGCTTTCGCCGGCTCGGGCCCGGGCCCGGCTTGCGCCGCACCTCCCCAGAGCGCCTCGGGCAGTGCGGCCACTAACCCTTCAGGGCGTCGAGGGAGACCGCTGCGTCCCGGATGCTCTTGTAGCTGTCGTTGGTGGCGGGGACGAACCCTGTGTAGTGCTTGGGCAGAAGGCCGATCGCCTGGTCGGGCGTTATGCCCAGGAGCAGGTCCTGGATGCGTTTGGCCAGGGCGGCGTCGAAGCCTTTGCGCACACCGATCGCGTCGTTCGGCAGTGGGTCGGAGGTCCAGACCACCTTTGTGTCGGTGGCCTTGAGCCGACCGCTCTCGATCATCGCCGTCCGATTGCGGTCGTAATCCGTGGCGAAGTCGACCTGACCGGTGGCCACGGCCAGCTCGTTGGCCGGGTGCGCCGCCCCCTCGGTGTAGCTGAAATAGCTCTTGGGGTCGATGCCCCGCTGCTTGAACCAGAAGCTGGGGACCAGCCACCCCGACGTCGAGGAGGCCTCGGCGAAGGAGATGGACCGGCCCTTGGCGTCGTCGGGCCAGGTGTCGACCACCAGCGAGGGCTTGCCAACGACGATTGCGTGGTACGTCGGCTTCTCGTCGTACTTGACGGTGGCGACCGCCTCGGCTCCCGACCGGGCGTGAGCGAGCACGTAGCCGAAGGGTCCCATCCACGCCAGATCGAGTTGGTTGGTGCCGAGCGCGATCGAGATACCCCCCCAGGAGTCGACGGCGGCGAGCTCGTGCTTGGTGCCCAACTGGCCCGCCAGCCATGCGAAGAACGGGTCGTAGGCGGCCTTCGTGTCCGTCGGCGTGGCCAGGAGCGGTCCGACGCCGAAGCGAAGCAGGCGCGGTACCGACGGTGTGGTGGCCCCGCCCTGAGGCGCGGACGTCGTGTCCCTCTCGTCGCCCCCACAGGCGGCCAAGACCAGCCCTCCGGCTCCGGCGACGACGACGGCGCCTGCGCCCTGTATGAAGCGTCGACGGGAGAACCCTGACTGGTCAGTCACGTGTTTGTGCCTTTCTTGCCCTCGCTGCAGCACCGCCACGGAGGTGGCTCCCGTCCGGCGCTGAACCTTTGCGCCCCTTACATCAACCGGCGTTCATTTAACTTCCGTTGATTCGAGCCTGACTCTCTCAGACGCGCGACGGGCAGGTCAACACCGGGCGTCGAGGTCTGCGGAGTGGCGGTGTGCATACACTTCGCGCCGCTGTTCGAGGCGTTCTTTAGCGGTAGACGCGGACCTGGCGCGCGCGTTGTCGGCTGGTCCGGCTCTCATGGGACCGCCTGTCGAATCATCCACTGGCCCTCGGCGTTGCGGCGCCGCCAGCAAGACGAGGGTGCTCATGCTCGTCGAGGCCACGCCCAGGTCACCCACGTCGTCAGCCTCACCGCCCAGGCGGCCCGCCAAATGGTCGTCGGCCTAGTCGACGCACTCGACATCGCTGACCCCGAGGTGGCGGGGGCGACTGGTGGGAGCGGGGGTAGCCTGCATGGCCATGGGGCACGCCGGCGAGCGCGTGCCCCCGCCGGACCCGTTGCCTGCCGCATCTGCGGCGACGACTGATGGCGACGCGACGAGCTGGGGCCGGCACGCTCGCGCTGCCTCATTCACGCCGTCGAGAGCCCCGGCGAGCCCTGCCCGGCCTGCGAGGCGGCGGCGCTCGCTCAGCACCGGCGTTTCCGATCATGCAGACCGGGTGAGCGGTCGACGACAAGCGGCGCTTGCTTGTCGGTCGGTGAGGCGCCGGCGAAGGCTAGGAGTGGCAGCCCTATAGCTCCGGCACGGTGGGCTCATCGCCCGGCAGGTGGTCCTCGAAGCTGTCGCCCTCCTCCCGGCCCTGCTCCGAGCCGCGGATGAAGGCCTGCTCGGGATCGGGGCCATCGCCGAGCATGATGTCGAGGAGGTCGTCATTGGGCCGACCGATGATGTGGCTCATGGGACGGTTCTTCCCGGGGCCGGCGGTTCCTAGACGCCGATGGCGGCGAGAACGGCGGCGACCGGGGCGGTGGGGCAACGGCGAGCTCGGGCAGCTCGGCGCGAGTCCCGACTGCGACACCGTCATCCACTGAGTCTGTCGGCGCCCTCCGTGCCGGGAGCGGGCCGGAGCAGGCGGCTGCCGCCGGAGGACGGGGCGGGGATTTCGACCTGCGAGGTAGGATTTCAAGGGTCTGACCCGTGTTTCCCTGAGGCCCGCATTCTCTCCGAGGATAGCGACCATGCCCCCTTCCGTGATCTGCTGGCCGAGCCAAAGGCTTCCATCCGGGAGGTCGACACCGAGAAGGCCGCCACAACCATCGCCACCCCTGCCGCCGTCGCGCTCCAGGGTTGCGCGGTAGTCGGCGGCTTATAGACCGAGGAGCGTGAGTGCTCGTGTGGCGTTGCGGGCGATGTGGCGTAGCGCCCGGGCGATGTTGGTGTGGCCGTTGAGGCGCAGCACGCTGATGGCGAGATTGCGGCAGGTGGCGAGTGCTCGGGGGCCGTTGCCCTTGTAGGCCTGGGAGCGGTCCTCGTCGAAGGTGACGTCGCTGGCGTAGTGGACGCGCTTCTCGATTCCCTAGTGGCCGCGGACAGACCGTCGAGTTGTCCGGTGGTCGCCAGGCCGGTCGGGAGGCTGGTGAAGTAGTACGCGGTTTCGGTGGAGATCAGCTCGTCGTCGAGGGTCGCGCGTTTGCGGGTGACGCGCACGATGTCTGGGACCGTTCCTATCACCGGACGAAGAGCGCCATGCAGAAGCATCAGCTAGCGGTAGCGAGCGTCCTCATACCGACAGGCTGTTGTTCAGCGCTTCGCGCTGAGGGCGCCCGGAGGGCGCCCCCGTTGCATCGGTCGTAGCGTCCTGGTTGCTGAAGACCAAGGAGGCGATGGTGGCCGACTACTCGACCCTACTTCGGGACCACGTGACGCTGACCTGCCGACCGGTGGATCGCATCTTCCTGCAGGGCTACGTGCCGAAGCTGCAGTCGGTGGGGATGGTGTGCAACTTCCTTCGGTGGCAGCGAGGCTTCCCGATCCCCTCCTCCGGGTAGCGGCATTAGCGGACTAGAATCCAACGCAGCCGGCGCGGTGGGGGCCGCCCCTCTCTTTCGGCGGCAACGGGCATTCCCGCCCCAATAGGCTCGAACGAATGGCCCGGAGCTCCTCGGACATCGTTTGCGGGTACCTCCTCCAGGAGCACCGTCTTCTCATCGATCTAACGACCGCTCGTGAGCTCGTCCTCGCGGTCCGGACCGTCATGCCGGTCGAGGAGGAATTCGGGTGCGAGGTGAGGGGACGACGGGACGGGCGCGTCGCCGCAGCCGTCGTGACCCGTGGTGAAGTCCGGTCGGTCCTCCGCTCGAACTGAGCAAAAGAGCAGACCGCGGAGCCGGGAGGTGTGGGGTGCCTGGTCAGTCGATCACGGCGACCGCTTCCTCGCCGCCGGACTCGGGCGTCGCGCGGAAGGCGACCCGGAGCCCGGCGGCGGAGGTCGGGACCTCGAACAGGACGCTGCTCTCCATTCGTTTGCCCGAGGGCAGCTCGCCAGGTGTCCCGGTACCGCCGACCATGCTCAGCCGGCCGTGCTCCGACCGGTAGCTCGCGCCTGCGGCGTCTCGGACCTCGACCGAAGGCAGGTCCGACACCTTCTTGGGCTCCGGACTCTGGCTGACGGCCTCATACTTGATCGACAGGAGCCGGTTCCCAGGCCCGGGTTGGACTTGGGGCGTCGGTGGGAACGGATCCTGGACCGACAGCAGGGTGAGGCGAACGTCACCAACGCTGAAAGCCTCGCCCAGCCGATGGAGGACCGGGTCGGCTTTCAGAACGACCGCCGGGGCCGTCGTGGTGGCGTCCTGTGCCGGCGGCGTCGGAACTCCCGCCGGGACGGCGCTCGATGAAGGGCCCGAGCAGCCGCTCAGGATTACGGCCGATGCCAGAGCTCCGAGCCGCACGACCTTCCTCATGGGCCAATTCTCTCCCGCCCGCAGCTTCGTTGCACGCACGCCCGCTGGCAGAAAGCATCTCGCGACCGGCAATCGGCGTCTTCCCGCCCCGCAGGATCCAGCGGCGAAGCTGACCGTGGCCGGAGCGAGTGATGGTCACGTTTGCGAGTGCCGGGAGCACTTTCGGCTGGCCACCCGTCTGGTATCGGGGCGGGGAAGTCGCAAGTCGCTACAAAGGTTGCCTACTCTTCTTAGACATCTGCCGTCTAGGCAGACTAGCCTGTCACGGGTGACAGCACGGGACCTACGCAAGATCCTCAAGGGTCGAGGACGCGTCGAGGTCCGCCAGGTTGGCCCGCACCTCACGGTGCGCTGCAGCGAGTGTCTGGCCACGATCGCCGTGCACACCGGCGACATCCCGACCGGCACCCTGCGCAAGATCGAACGCGACCTCGAGCCCTGCCTCGGGAAAGGATGGCTGCGCAAGTGAAGACCTACTACGCGACGTTGGAGCTCGACCCCCGCTCGGGGCAGTGGATGGCCGACATCGAGGACCTCCCGGTCCACACATGGGGCCGCACACTGACAAAGGTGAAGGAGTACGCCCACGAAGCCCTCGCCGCTCACCTCGACACAACCCCCGCCGAGGTGGTCGGCCACATCGTCTTCCGTACGCCGCAACTCCCGGCGACCGTCCTCGACGCGCTGGGCCACGCCGAGCAGGCGCGCACCGATGCCGACAGCGCCGCCGCCCGGGCGGCCGAGGCGAAGGCGGCCGCTGCCCGGGCCCTTGTCCGCGACGTCCACCTGTCGATGCGTGACGCGGCGGAGATCCTGGGCGTCTCCCACCAGCGCGTCCAGCAGCTCCTGTCGCCAGCGCCCGCCCCGACAGGCCCTCATCGCACCAAGAGGCAGGCCCCGAAGCGAGTGGCGAGCTGACGGTGCGCCGACGAGGACCGGCGCCAGGACCACGCCGGTCATCCTTGCCGTAGGGGCGACGTGCCGGTCCGGTTCCTCTCGGAGGCGCAGCGGGAGCACCTGTCGACGTTTCCGGCAGAGCTGGACCCGGCGGCATTGGACCGCTTCTTCACGCTGAGCGCCGCCGACCTGGCCGAGGCCCAGGCCCGGCGCGGCGACGGGAACCGCCTGGGATGGGCGTTGCAGCTCTGCGGGCTGCGCATGCTCGGGTTCTGCCCGGACGATGTGGCCACGGCGCCGGCGGGCGGGGTGAACTTCCTGGCCCGCCAGCTCGGAGTCGACCCGCACGCCATCGCCGCCTATGGCGAACGGGCCCAGACCCGCACCGACCACGTCAATCAGGTGAAGGCCCACCTGGGCTTCCGGTCGGCCTCGGCCGCCGATCTGGGAGCAGTACGGGAGTGGCTGGCGGCCGAGGCGTTGGTGCAGGACCGCCCGATCGTGCTGTTCCACCTGGCGTGCGAGCGCCTCTACCAGCTTCGTCTGACCCGTCCCGGGCTGACGGTGGTGGAGCAGTCGCTGGTCGGAATGGCCCGCGAGGCGGCTCGCAAAGAGATCGCCCGTCGACTCGCCCCCCAGCTTTCCCCTGACGTTCGACTCCGCCTCGACGCCCTCCTGGAGGTGGATGTCGAGGTGGGCATGGCCAGGGCGACGTGGCTGCGCCAGCTCCCGGTGCAGGCCTCGCCGCGGGTGATGCACGACGAGATGGACAAGCTCGCGTTCCTGCGGGCGCTCGGCGTGGAGGGCTGGGACATGAGCGCGCTGCCGGCGAAGCGAATCGCCACTCTGGCCGCCTGTGCCCAGACGGCCTCGAACCAGGCGCTGGCCCAGTCGAGCGAGGAGCGGCGCTACCCGGCATGCTGGCGTTCGGCGCCGAGCGCCTCGTCGGGGTGATCGACGGGCTGGTGGACCTGTTCGACAAGCTGCTGGCCGACACCAACGCCAGAGCCCGCCGACGCCTCGGCGAGTACCAGCAGTCCGTCGCCGGGGCGGCCAACGACAAGGTCCGGCTCCTCGCCGAGATCGCCCGAGTGCTCCTGGATCCCGACCTCGACGACGGGAGCCGGCTGTCGACGCTGTTCACCAGTGTTCCCAGGGACCGCCTGGCCGCTGCGCTGGCCGACTGCGAGCGGATCGTCCGCCCGAGCGACGATCCCCACATCGACCTCCTCAGCGACCACTACTCCCGGCTGCGCCAGTGCATCCCCCGCCTCGTCGAGGCGCTGAGCTTTCGCTCGGCCCGGGAGGACGACGAGGTGCTCGAAGGCATCGACGTTCTCCGCCAGCTCAACCGCACGGGCGGGCGCAAGGTGCCGACCGACGCGCCGATGACCTTCGTGCCCAAGGCCTGGCTGCCGTTCGTGCTCTCCGGCGAGGACAAGGTGTCGCGCCGGTTCTGGGAGCTGGCCCTGTTGTGGCGGCTCCGGGACAGCCTGCGCTCCGGGGATGTGTGGGTGGCTCCCGCCGCTTCGCCAACCCCGAGACCTATCTGTTGAAGCCCTCCCGCTGGGTTCAGCTGCGCGCCGACTACTGCCAGGCCATCGACCGGCCGGCCTCGGCCAAGGAGCGGTTGGAACGCCTGGGCAGCGATGTCGACGAGGAACTGGCGTCGTTCGCAGCCATGCTCGATCGGGGTGAGGGCCCTGTCCGCCTCGACGGGGACCGCCTCGTCGTCGGACGTGACACCGGCGACGACCTTCCCCCTTCGGTGGAGCGCCTCAAGGCCCTGGTGCTCGCAGTTCTCCCCGAGGTCGAGCTGGCCGAAGTGCTGATCGCCGTCGATCGGGCGTGCGGGTTCTCCGAGCACCTGTTGCACGCATCGGGGGCCAAGGCCCGGTCCCCGACGATGCTGGCCCACCTGTACGCGGCGATCCTGGCCCAGGCCACCAACCTCGGGCCGACAGCCATGGCCCGATCGTCGGGCCTGTCGTATGACCAGGTGGCCCATGCCACCGCCTGGTACCTGCGAGACGACACCCTCATCCCCGCTATCGACACAGTGGTGAATCACCACCACCGGCTACCGGCATCCCGGCAGTGGGGCGACGGCACCTTCTCCTCGTCGGACGGGCAGCGGTTCCCAGTGTCGGTCAAGGCCCTCAACGCCGGTGCGCTGCCTCGCTACTTCGGCTTCGGGCGGGGGCTGACGGTGCTGTCGTCGGTGACCGACCACTACGCCACGTTCGGGACCAAGGTGATCCCGACGCGGGTGCGGGAGGGCCTGTTCGCCCTCGATGAGATCTTCGCCCTCCGGGACCGGGACAGTCGGCTGACGTGAGCGTCTCGACATCGAGATCACCGTCGGCGATCGAGCGGTAGAGGGCGGCTTCCGCCGCCGCGCCGAGCTGGCGATCGACCAGCCAGCCCGACTCCGCCACTACGAGGGCGGTCGTGACGAGTGGCCCGCGGTGACCCTCCAAGAGTCGACGACAGCGGTCGTGGTCGGAGTCGGCGTCATCGGCTGCGGCCAGGATGACGTTGGTGTCGACGACGAGGGTCAGCGACCGAATCCTTCGGCCAGCATGGCCTCATCCTCAGAAGCTCGGCGCCCGCTCGTGGAGCGGCCAAGACTCACGAACCCGAGCTTGCGCTTCGGTCCGAACTGTTCGGCAAGAACCTCCGCGGCGAGGGCCTCCGGCGCAAGGCCGCGCTCGGGCGCCGTCGCGGCCACCCGGGCCGCCACGTCCTCCTCGACCTCGACCGTGAGCTTCGTCATCATTCCAGTCATTGTACGAACTCAATGCGGCGACCGGCGTCCGAGGCGCCAGTATCCCGGCCTGACAGTTGATACCGCTCGGATGACGCCCTGTACCGACCGACGCAGTCCGGCACGTATGCGCGCCCTCGCCGATCCCGTTCGCGGGCTGCCCGCGCAAGCGCTATTGAGCGTGTCGCCACCCATGACGGTGGCCGGATGTCGATGTCGGGCGCCGCCGCCAAGGTTGCCTGGACCGCGCCATCGACCAAGATGAGCGCGCGTTACTGGACGGGTTGGAGTAGCGGCGGGAAGCGCTACATCCGGCATTGTCGCGTTGGTCTTCACCCGTAGCGTCGGCGATGTTATGGGCGCCCCATGCACGGAGCATGCGAGGAGCGGTGTGGAGGCGAGCATCTACGCTCGGACGCAGGACGGCGATCAGGGAGAGGTGGTGCCTTGCTCGAGCCCATCGAGCCCCACATCCGACCGCGCGAAGTGCTCCACCCCGCCGACCTCG
>JBBQRO010000014.1:0-45188 GCA_038214685.1 Acidimicrobiales bacterium | reverse complement strand
AGGCAGGAACAGTCACCGACGTGGACGTGTCCTTGAACGGTCTGTCCCACCCGTTCCCAGAGGATCTCGACTTCCTCCTCGTCGCCCCCGACGGCAGCACCCGTCTGCTGCTGGCCTCCGACGTCGGCGGGAACGACACTGCGTCCAACGCTGTGACCGGGGTGAACCTCACTCTCAGCGACCAAGCCGGCGCGGCCCTGCCCGCCGACTCGCAGTTGTCGTCGGGTACGTTCCGACCCACCGACGACGACGACGACCCCGACGATGCCGGTCCGACCGACGCCTTCGTCGCACCTGCGCCGACCCCCGGCACGGCGACGATGTTCTCGGTGTTCAACGGCCTTCTCGCCACCGGCACGTGGAACCTGTACGTGGTCGACGACAGCCCCGGTCCCCCCGAACCGACGATGCAGGGCCTCCTGAACGGCTGGTGCATCGACATCACCACCACCGCCAGCCCGACGACCTCCACCTCCTCGACCCTGCCGCCCACCACGAGCACCTCCACCTCCTCGACCACGTCATCGACGTCGAGCACGTCCACGTCGAGCACGTCCACCACCCTGGCGCCAAATACCGCCTGCAACGCCCCGCCGCCGGCCACGATCTTCGCCCAGCCGGGTGTCACCACCTTCGGCACCGAGGGCGACGACGTCATCTACGGGACGCCCGGCAACGACCGGATCCTCGGTCAGGGCGGCAACGACATCATCGTCGGCTTCGGTGGCGACGACCAGTTGGCCGGCGGCAACGGGAACGACGTCCTGTGCGGCGGCGACGGCAACGACCAGATGTCCGGCGACGCCGGCAACGACCTGCTGGTCGGCGATGCCGGCAACGACAGCATGTCCGGTGGCGCCGGCGACGACCGCCTGATCGGCGGCGCCGGGATCGACCGGCTCTCAGGCGCCTCGGGCACCGACACGTGCAACGCCGGAGGCCAGGCGGGCGACGTCTCTGCGCCGCCCCCCGACTGCGACACCATCACCTGACGCCAATCCCGGGCGCCCCGACCCACGCGCTCGTCGTCGACGCCTTGCGTGGGCGGGTGCCTATCGGTTCCACCGTGACGGTGCAGGGTTGGGTCCGTAGCCGGCGGGACTCCAAAGCGGGCGGCGGGCTGACGTTCCTGACCGTCTCCGACGGGTCGTGCTTCGACACCATCCAGGTCGTGGCCCGGGCCAACCTGGCCAACTTCCACACTGAGGTGGTCCACCTCACCTCCGGGTGCTCGGTGGCGGTGACCGGGAGGCTCGTGGAGTCGAAGGGCAAGGGCCAGTCGACGGAGGTGCAGGCCGACGACCTCGAGGTGGTCGGCTGGGTCGAGGATCCCGAGACCTACCCGGTCAGTCCCAAGCAGCACTCCTTCGAGTACCTACGAGAGATCGCCCACCTCCGGCCCCGCACCAGCACCTTCGGCGCCGTCACCCGGGTTCGGCACTGCCTGTCCATGGCGTTGCACCGTTTCTTCGACGAGCGTGACTTCTGCTGGGTGCACACGCCGATCATCACAGCCAACGACGCCGAGGGGGCCGGCGCCATGTTCCGGGTCTCGACTCTGGATCTCTCCAACCCGCCACGGGTCGAGAGCGACGGCCAGGTCGACTTCGCCCGCGACTTCTTCGGGCGCGAGACCCACCTCACCGTGTCCGGTCAGCTCAACGCGGAGGCGTACTGCCTGGCCATGAGCCGGGTCTACACCTTCGGTCCCACGTTCCGGGCCGAGAACTCCAACACCGCCCGCCACCTCGCCGAGTTCTGGATGGTCGAGCCCGAGATCGCCTTCGCCGACCTGTCCGACGACGCCGACCTGGCCGAGGCCTGCCTCAAGTACGTGGTCAAAGCTGTCCTCGACGAGCGGGCCGACGACATGGCCTTCTTCGCCGATCGCATCGACCCCGGGTGCATCTCCCGCCTGGAGGGGCTCGTCGGGTCGGAGTTCGAACGGATGGAGTACACCGACGCCGTCGCCGCCCTGGCCCGGGCCGTCGACGGCGGGGCCCGGTTCGAGTTCCCGGTGGCGTGGGGCATGGACCTGCAGTCCGAGCACGAGCGCTACCTCACCGAGCAGCACGTGGGCCGGCCCGTGGTGGTCATGAACTACCCGAAGGGCATCAAGGCGTTCTACATGCGGCTCAACGACGACGGACGGACCGTCGCGGCCATGGACGTCCTGGCGCCCGGGATCGGCGAGATCATCGGCGGGAGCCAGCGCGAGGAGCGCCTCGACGTCCTCGACGGCCGCATCGACGAGGTGAACCTCGACCGGGCGGCGTACTGGTGGTATCGCGACCTGCGCCGCTACGGCACCGTGCCCCACGCCGGCTTCGGGCTCGGGTTCGAACGGACGGTGGCCTATATCACCGGCATGGCCAACGTCCGCGACGTCATTCCCTTTCCGAGAACGCGGAGGAACGCCGACTTCTGACACGCGCGGCCCATGGTCTGGTGTCGCAGGGGCGGGGAGCATCCGGTGTCGCCCCGGTATAGCGTCCGGGGGTGCAAGCGGGGCGACGCAGGTCCGGGCCCGGGCGGGTCCGGGTGACCATCGTCCTCGCTGCGTTCACCCTGCTCGCCGCCGCCGGCGCCGCGTCCGGGTCGAGCCCGGGCGAGGTCGTCTCCGCCCCGGTCCGGTTCTTCTTCCCGAGCTCCGGCGATGCTGCGCCCGTCGCCGCCCGGGTCACCACCACCACCACCGAGCCGCCGTGCCGGCCCAGCGCGTCGCTGCGGGAGCGGGCCGCCCGGGTGCTGATCGTCGGCATGCCAGAGGTGACCGACGCCGGCCATCCCCTCCCCACCGAGCTGATGCAACTGGGCGTGGGCGGCGTGCTCATCACGGGCGGCAACGTGGAGTCGCGGGCCCAGGTCACCCGGATGACCGCCGATCTGAAGCGCCAGTCCCGCCACCCGCTCATCGTGTCCACCGACGAGGAGCCCGGCCGGGTGACCAGTTTCGGGCACGTGATCGGATACACGTCCTCCGCCCGCCGCCTGGCCCGGGAGGGCACCCCCGAGGCGATGCGGGCCCTGGCCCGGGAGCAGGCCGCCGAGCTGGGGTCCATGGGCATAACCCTCGATCTGGCTCCCGTAGCCGACCTCGACGGGGGCCCGTCCGACGCCACCATCGGCGACCGGTCGTTCTCCGCCGATCCCTCGATCGCCGCCCGGTACTCCTACGCCTACGCCCTGGGCCTGGCCGACAAGGGCCTCGGCGCGGTGGCCAAGCACTTCCCCGGCCGGGCCCAGGCCCAGGGCGACGACCACCTCGGGCGGATCGTCTCCAACTCCTCCCTGGCCGATCTCCGGGCCAACGACCTGAAGCCGTTCGCCGAGTTGATCGCCCTGGGCATGCCCGTGATCATGATGAGCAACGTCGACTACCCCGCCCTCGACCCGAACACCCCCGCCAGCCTGGCGCCCCGCGCCTATGAGCTCCTTCGCCAGATGGGCTTCAAGGGCGCCGCCATCACCGACTCGATCGGAATGGGGGCGGTGAACCAGCGTTGGGACTGGTCGGAGGCGGCGGTGAGGGCCATCGCCGCCGGCGCCGACGGAGTGCTGAGCACCAACGGTGCCTTCGCCAAGGACATGATCCACGGCCTCGTCGTCGCCGTGCAGGCGGGCCAGCTGAGCGAAGCCCGCCTCAACGAGGCCGCGGGGCGGATGATCGCCCTGGCCGGGGGCGACGCCAAGGCCTTTGCCTGCCAATCCGTCGAGCTTCCGAAACTCCAGATGCAGCCCTAAGGAGGCAGTTCCATGCACCCCGCCCACCGCCCCCACCGCCCCTCGCTCGCCTGCATCGTCCCGCCCGACCTGTTGCGCGACATCATCCGTGGCGGCACCGAGGAGCAGCGGAACACCGCGGCCGACACCATGGCCGTCGACCAGACCTTCCGGACGCTGCGGGCCGCCTTCGCGGCCACCGTGGCCGCCACCCGGGTGGCCATGCTCCCGATGGGGGGCATGGGCGGCCAACCCCAGCGCACGATCTACGACCAGAAGAACAGCAACGCCATCGCCCTGGGCACGGTGGCGCGGACCGAGGGCTCGAAAGCGGTGAAGGATCCTGCGGTGAACGAGGCCTACGACCACTTCGGATCCACCTACAAGTACTTCTGGGAGGTGCTGGGCCGGAACTCCATCGACAACGCCGGCACGCCCATCCTCGGGCTGGTCCACTACTCGACCAACTACGCCAACGCCTTCTGGGACGGCCAGGGCCACATGTTCTTCGGTGACGGCGACGGCCAGCTGTTCATCCGGCTCACCAAGTCTCTCGACGTGATCGCCCACGAGCTGACCCACGGGGTAACCCAGTACGAGGCCAACCTGGTGTACCAGGGCCAGTCGGGGGCCCTCAACGAGTCGATGTCCGACGTGTTCGGGTCGCTGGCCAAGCAGTACGCCAAAAAGCAGACGGCGAAGCAGGCCGACTGGCTGATCGGCCCCGACATCGTCGGGCCCGCACTCAAGCCCGCCCTGCGGTCGATGAAGGCACCGGGAACGGCCAACAAGTACGACAAGCAGCCGGCCAGCATGGACGACTTCTCGAACACCGCAGCCGACAACGGGGGGGTCCACATCAACTCCGGCATTCCCAACCACGCGTTCTACGTGGCCGCCACCACCATGGGCGGCAAGGCCTGGGAGAAGGCCGGCCGCATCTGGTACGACTCCCTCCGCGACGCCAAGATCCGCCCCACCAGCGGCTTCAAGGCCTTCGCCCGGGCAACCGTCCGCCAGGCCCAGATCCGTTTCGGCGACACCGCTTCCGAGGTCGACGCCGTGCGCGCCGGCTGGGACAAGACCAAGGTGAAGCTGTAGCGGTGGGTACCCGGGTGCAGCTCACGCGCAGTGGGGGCCTTGTCGGTATCTCCCTGGTGGCGTCGGTCGACCTCGACCAGCTTCCGAAAGCCACGGCCAAGGAGGTGCGCGCCGCCCTGGCCCAGGTCGACTTCGACCAGCCGGCACCGTCGCCGGCTCGGCGCAGGATGCCGGGTTCGGCCGACACCTTCCAGTACGACCTGGTCGTGACCGACGCCGGGCGGCGCTCGCTCACCGCCCACGAGCCGCTCTCGGATCCCGGGCTACGGAGCCTGTTCGACGTGCTGCTTCCGCTGGCCGAGCCGGAGTAGCCGTACCCGTCAGACGAGGGCGCTGCAAACGTCGCGTGATGGGGCACTACCCTTTCGACCATGGGTATTCGGCGAGGACGGCCCGGGTGGTCGCCCGGGCCGAGCCGGCGGTTCGTTACCGCCGCCGTGCTCCTTGCCGTCCTGGCCGGCCCGCTGGCAGTGGTCGGATGGCTGCGGATGAACCAGTCGGCTCCGACTGCCGCCGCCGGGCGCTTCGATCCCAACGTGCTCCGCACCGTCGCCGAACCGCCGGTGACCGTCGCCACCACCCCGACCACCGCGGCACCCGAGCCCGCCGTCACGCCCAACACAGTGCCCGCCCCCGAGGTCGTCACCGTGGCCGGGAGCCGGCTGCGCCGGGGCGTGGCCCGTCCCATCTCGGCGCCGGCCACCGTGGCCGACGTCAGGGGGGCCAGGATCGACCTGTACAGCACTGCCGGCCAGGCTGAGGCAGATGACACCTTCTCCAACCCCACGTGGGAAGGCCTGCCGCTGGTCTTCCTGGTCCAGCAGCGCCAGGGTGACTGGCTCGAGGTGCAGCTCAATACCCGTCCCAATCAGACCACGGCCTGGGTCCGTGCCGCCGACGTCAGCCTCCGCCAGGTCACCCATCGCATCGTGGTCAGCCTGGCGTCGCGCTCACTGACCGTCTACGACGGCCAGACGGCGGTGATGGAAGCGCCGGTGGCGGTCGGCACCTCCTCGACCCCCACCCCAAGGGGCAACTACTACGTCGACGGGGCCGTCCGCACCCCGGATCCGAGCGGGGTCTATGGGCCCTTCCAGGTGTCGGTGGCGGCATTCTCCGAGGTGCTCATGAGCTTCGGCAGTGGCGTGGGCCAGATCGCCATGCACGGCACCAATGCGCCGAGCCTGGTCGGCACGGCCGCCAGCAACGGTTGCCTGCGCATGAACAACGCCGACGTCACCCGGCTGGCCAACATCGTTCCCATCGGCACCCCCATCCAGATCGCCTGATCGGCGGCCCAGGGCTCAACCCAGGCTCTCGGCCCACTCCTCGTTGAGGCGACGGAAGGCCCCCGCCTCCGCCCGCAGCCTCTCGGGCGTGCCGTCCTGGACGATCCGGCCGGCGTCGACCACCAGGACGCGATCGGCGATGTCGAGGGTGGAAAGGCGGTGGGCGATGATGACCGCCGTTCGCCCGGCGAGGAGGGTGCGCAGGGCGTCCTGGACCAGGCGCTCGTGGGGCGCATCCAGCGACGAGGACGCCTCGTCGAGGATGAGGACCTGGGGTTCGGCCAGGAACGCCCGGGCAAAAGCCACCAGCTGGCGCTGCCCGGACGAGAGGCGCCCGCCCCGCTTGCCCACGACCGTGTCGTAGCCCTCGGGCAGGCCGGTGAGCAGATCGTGGGCCCCGACGGCCCGGGCTGCGGCCTCCACTTCGGCCCGTTCGGCGTCGGGCCGACCGAAGGCGATGTTGTCGGCCACGCTCCCCGTGAACAGGAACGCCTCCTGGGTGACCATGACCACCGCGGCCCGCAGGTCGGGCGAGGTCAGGTGGCGCAGGTCGACCTCGCCGAGGAGGATGCGACCCTCGATGGGATCGTAGAAGCGGGCCAGCAGCCGGGCGATGGTGCTCTTGCCCGCACCGGTCTCGCCCACGAGGGCCACGGTCTGGCCGGCGGGGATGACGAGGTCGAGCCCGGCCAGGATCGGGCGATCGGGATGGTAGGCGAAGGCCACGCCGTCGAAGCGAACGTCGAGGGCGCCGGCGACCAGGGTCTTGGCCGTCCCGGGCGCCGGCTCGGGCACGGCAGGCTCCTCCTCCAGGACGCCGGACAGCTTCTCCAGGGCGGCAGCGGCCGACTGGAAGCTGTTGAAGAACTGGGCCAGGTCCTGCATGGGCTCAAAGAACCGGCGCAGGTAGAGCAGGAGGGCGGCCAGCACTCCGACGGTCGTGGCCCCGTCGATGACCCGCTGGGCGCCGACCAGAAGGACCAGGGCCACCGTGACCGAACCGATGCCCCGGGTCCCGGGCCCGAAAACGGCGGCCAGGTGGGCGGAGCGGATGTTGGCTCTGACGTACCGGCCGTTGACCTCCTCGAAGATCGCCTGGTTGCGGGCTTCACGGCGGAAAGCCTGGACGGCCCGCATGCCGCCGAGGGACTCGACGAAGTGGACGATCACCAGGGCCACGGCCGAACGGGCCTCCCGGTAGGCGCGCGACGCCTGCCGGCGGAACCACATCGTTAGCCCGCACAACAGGGGGAAGGCCCCGAGGGCCACCAGGGCAAGAGGGACATCGAGCAGGAACATCACCGCCACCGTGCTGGCCAGCGACAACACCGCGAACACCAGTTGGGACACGCCGGTCTCCAGCAGCTCGGCGATGGCCTCCACGTCGGAGGTCAGCCGGGCCGTCACCCGCCCCGAGGTGTACCGCTCGTGGAACGACAGGCTCAGGCCCTGGAAGTGCCCGAACAGGCGGGTCCGTAGCTCGTACAGCACCTCCTGGCCGATCTGGCCCGACGTGCGGACGAAGATGGCGGTGAGGCCGGCCTGGGCCAGGGCGGCGGCCAGGTAGGCGGCCACGACGAGGAGCAGGATGCGGGGGCCACGGCCGTCGGACAGCGGCGGGATACCCCGGTCGATGCCGACCTTGACCAGGTAAGGCCCGACCATCTCCGCCGCCGTCTCCAGCACGACCACGACCGCCAGCCACCAGATCCTCCGCCGGTGCGGGGTGAGCAGCGAGCCGAGCAGGCGTCGGCTGCGGGCCCGCAGGAAGGAGGCCAGCCCGCCCTTGGCGTCCTCGAGGGTCTCCGCCGCCACTCCCCGCCAGTCACCGCCCGGCGGGCCGCCCGGCGGTTGCTTGCCGGACCGGCCTCCCGGGCCGGGGGCCGGGCCTCCGCCCGGCGGTTGCTTGCCGGACCGGCCTCCCGGGCCGGTCGCCGTCACGCCACCTCCTCGGCCCGCGATCCGCCGGCCGGCATGGCCGGTCGGTCGAGGCCGAGAACGGCCCGGTAGGCCTCCAGCTCGGCGGCCAGTTCGGCGTGGGTACCCACCGCCGTCACGCAACCGTCCTCGAGGAACGCCACCCGGTCGGCGAGCGCCAGGGTCGACGGCCGGTGCACGGCCACCAGGGCGGTGCTGGCGGCCAGCACCTGGGCCAGCGCCCGCTCCACAAGGGCTTCGGTATGCACGTCGAGCGACGAGAGCGGGTCGTCGAGGACGAGCACCGCCGGGCGGCCCACGATGGCCCGGGCCAGGGCCAACCGCTGGCGCTGGCCGCCCGAGAGGGTGAGCCCCTGCTCCCCCACCCTGGTGTCCAGGCCCCATGGCAGATCGTGGACGAACTGGGCCTGGGCGGTGGCGATGGCGATCTCCAGGTCCTCGTCGGTGGCATCGGGCCAGCCGAGGAGGAGGTTCTCCCGCACGCTGGCCGAGAACAGCAACGGGTCGTCGAACGCCACCGCCACCGCACGTCGCAACGACACCAGCGTGAGGTCACGGACGTCGTGGCCGTCGAGGACCACCCGGCCCTCCGTGACGTCGGAGAGCCGGGCCAGCAGGTGCAGCAGCGAGGTCTTGCCCGAACCGGTGGTGCCGACCAGGGCGAGCGTCTCGCCGGGCCGGACGTCAAGGTCGACGCCCCGAAGCGCCCAGTCATCGCTGCCGGGGTGGCGGAAGCCGACGCCCTCGAGACGGAGGTGCCCGGAGGCGGACAGCAGGTCGACGGCCCCGGGCCGATCGGCGATCTCAGGGGCGGTGTCGAGCACCTCGAAGATGCGGCCCGCAGCGGTTTCGGCTTCCCGGGCGCTGGCCACGATGGCCCCGAGCGACTCCATGGGCCACACCAGCATCAGGACCAGCGAGGTGAAGGCGACGAGGCCGCCCAGCGTGAGGGAGCCCCGGCCGACGGCCAGGGCGCCGACGACGAGCACGCCGATCAGGGTGAGGTTGGGTACCAGGTCGATCAGCGACCAGAACGTGGCCCGCAGGTTGGCGCTCTCGACCGCCGAGTCGCGAAGCTGGCGCGCCGATTCCTGGTACTGGCGACTCACCAGAGGCGCCCTCCCGAAGGCCTTGATCACCCGGATGCCCGTGGCTGCCTCCTCGACGAGCGTCGTGAGGTCGCCCTGTTGGTCCTGAACCCGTCTGGAGACCGAGGTGTAGCGGCCCCGGAACCTCGATGACAGGAAGACCAGGGGGAGGATCGACGCGGCCGTCACCAGGGCCAGCGGCGGATAGAGCCGGAACAGCAGGGCGATCACCAACACGAAGGTCACGCTGTTGACGATGAGGAAGACCAGGCCGAAGCCCACGAACCGCCGGATCACCGACAGATCGGCCATGGCCCGGCTCAGGAGCTGTCCCGAGTGCCAGCGGTCGTGGAAGGAGGAGGGCAGGGACTGCAGGTGGGCGTAGATGTCGTTGCGCATCGACTCCTCGAAACGGTTGGCCGCACCTCCCTGGATCCAACGGCGGAGGAAAGCCAGCCCCGTCTCGATCAGCCCCAGCACCAGGACGAGCAGGGCCAGGGGGGGCACCGCGTCGGTGTCCCCCCGGGCGATGGGACCATCGACGATCCGCCGGATAACCAGCGGAACGGCCAGGGCGGCCCCGATGGCCGCGAACGAGACGACCACCATGGTCGTGAGCTGTGGGACGTAGGGCCGCAAATAGGGCCGCACGCGCCACAGCGCTCGGGAGGACGAGCCGCGCACCTCCCAACGCTACGCCCGCAGCGAGAGCGACACTGCCGATTTCCCCGACCGCTAGCGCGAGCCGGGGCGGTCGGTCTCCATCTCCCGGATCAAGGAGTCCACCACCTCGACCGGGCCGCCCCCGGCCGCCACCACCCGGCGTTGACGGAGATAGCTCGGCCCGAGCTCGAGCATGTCGAGGTTCGAGGTGAGCTCCTCGAGGCAGCCAAGGCGGGCGGCCACCGGCGACAGCTCCTCGACCAGCTGCCGGACGGCGTCGACTAACGGAACTCGGGTGCCCAGGTCGTCGGCGATGATCTCGGCGCCGACTCCATAGCGGGCGGCCCGCCACTTGTTGACCCGGATGACCCACTCGCGTGGCACCGGCAGGGTGTGGCCCCGGTCGAGGAGATTGTCGAGCCACTCCACCAGGCTCTGGGCCAGCGCAGCGAGCCCGGCGACCTCCCGTAGGGTGGGGATGCCGTCGCAGATGCGCAGCTCCACGGTGCCGAAGTCGGGATGCGGCCGGATGTCCCACCACACCTCGCGGATACTGGTGATGGCCTGGGCGTTGACCAGGGTCTCCATGAACTGCTCGAACTCGGCCCAGTCGTCGAGGCGGTAGGGCAGGCCGGCGGTGGGGAGGTTCTCGAAAACCTTGCTCCGGCTCGACGCCAGGCCGGTATCCCGCCCGCCCCAGAACGGGCTCGATGCCGACAGGGCCAGGAAGTGCGGGATGTAGGCGGTGAGGGCATTGGCGATGGCGATGGACTTCTCGGCCGAGCGGACACCGACGTGGAAGTGGACGCCGAAGATCTGCATCCGGCGGGCCAGCCACTGCATCTCCTCGACCAGGCGGGCGTAGCGGGGATCGGGGCTGACCTGCTGGTCGTGCCAGTCGGAGAACGGGTGGGTGCCCGAGCACAGCAGGGCCAGGCCCCGCCGCTCGGCCGCCGCCGCCACTTCCTTCAGGGTGGCACCGAGGTCGTCCCTGGCCTCGGCAACGTTGGCGCAGATCCCGGTGATGATCTCGATGGTGCACTCGAACAGCTCGTGCTTGGCCTTGGGGTGCTCCCCGCCCGGATGCCCGGCGCCCACCTCGGCCAGGATGGAGGTCGCCGCGCTGGCCAGCTCACGGGTGCGGCGGTCGACGATCTCGAGCTCGATTTCCACGCCGAGGCTCGAGCGCTCGGAGGCGTTGAACGGGATGTGCACGCTGTGGGTCTACCCGATTGGTACGCAGGTACCGCCCTCGTCACTATCCTCCGTACCATGGGAAAACTGCTCCAGCGTGCATGGCGATATCTGACGGCGGCCCTCACCGGCAAGTTCAACGAGGTCGCTGACCCGAAGGTGCAACTGGAGCAGGCCATCACCGAGGCCCAGGACCAGCACCGGCGCCTCATCGAGCAGGCGGCCAACGTGGTGGCCAACCAGAAGCAGACCGAGATGCGGCTGAACCGGTCGATGGAGGAGATGGGGAAGCTCAACGCCTCGGCCCGCCAGGCCGTGAGCATGGCCGACGAGGCCACCCGCCGGGGCGACACCACCAAGGGGGCGGACTACACCTCGGCCGCCGAGGCCTACGCCAACCGCCTCATCTCCACCGAAAAGGAGGTGGAGAGCCTCAAGCAGTTGCTCCTGCAGTCCACCCAGGCGGCCAACCAGGCCAAGAGCGCGGTCCAGCAGAACTCGATGGTGATGCAGAAGAAGCTGGCCGAGAAGCAGAAGCTCATGGGCCAGCTCGACCAGGCCAAGATGCAGGAGCAGATGAACCGGGCCATGGCCAGCCTCAGCGAGACCGTGGGCCAGGACGTCCCCACCTTCGACGAGGTGCGGGACAAGATCGAGTCCCGGTACGCCAAGGCGCTAGGCACCTCTGAGATCGCCGGTGAGTCGGTGGAGGTCCGGATGCTCGAGGTCGAGCAGGCGGCCATGAACACCGAGGCCACCGCCCGCCTCGACGCCATCCGGGCTCAGCTCGGGATCGCCGGGCCGTCGGAGGCCCCCGGCACCCCGGCCGAGGGAGAGACGTCGCTGCGACCGGAGGCCGGTCCGGCCTGATCCACGTTCGACCGGGCCCGCCGCACCTTTCGTAGGGCGACGAGCCCGAGGGCCACCACCACGCCCACCGAGAGCAAAGCCCCGGCCGACAGCGCCAGCATCAGCTTCAGGCCGCTCTCCACCACTTCCTGATCGACTTGGCGGGCGTCGAGGGAGGCGGCCCGGGGGCCGAGGCGCCCGGCCAGGTCCTGGTAGCCGAACGAGACGGTCTGGTCGCCGAGGGCCACCACCAGCTGGTCGAACCGCACCGGCAGGGTCGTCCACGCCACCGCCGCAGCCTCCTCGGCAGGCGGGGCGCCTCGCGCAGCGGCATCGATCCGGGCCACGCCGATGCCGCCGCCCGTGCGGAGGGAGACGGCGACGTCGCGAAAACCGGCCCGCTCCAGGGCCTCGCGGGTATCGACCACGCCCTGGGCCCGTCCGCACGCCACCAGCAGGAACACGAGGCCGACGATGGCCAGCTTTCCGGACCGGCCTCCCGGGCCTGTCACGCCCCGGTGACCACGAGATCATCGCGGTGGACGACCTCACGGGCCGCACCGTCGGGCAGGTCGGTCGTGCGCCGGCCGGCGGCGACCCGGAGGTCGCCCGCGCCCATCCGCACCAGCCCCTTGGCGAAGATCACCCCTCCCCGCCCGGCGATCTCGACCGCGTCGCCGGCGCCGAACTCCCCCGTCACATTGGTCACGCCCACGGCCAGCAGCGACGTGCCCCGCTCGATCAGGGCCAGGCGCGCCCCCTCGTCGACCTCGAGCACGCCCTCGTAGGGCTTGGCGAAGGCGATCCAGAGCTTGCGTGCGCCCAGGCGGCGGTCGCGAGGACGGACGATGGTGCCCACCCCGGCCTCGCCGGCGACGGCGGCGGCCAGGACTGCGGGGCGATCGGCGGCGGCGATTACCGTGCGGATCCCCGACCACGAAGCCATCTTGGCCGCCCGCAGCTTCGACGCCATCCCTCCGCTGCCCCGCACCGTGCCCCGGCCGCCGGCCATCCGCTCGAGCACATGGTCGAACTCCACGATCTCCTCGATGAGCGAGGCGCCGGCCACCAGCCGGGGATCGGCGTCGTGGAGCCCGGAGGTGTCGGTCAACAGGATCAGCAGGTCGGCGTAGATGAGGTGGGCCACCAGGGCGGCCAGGTGATCGTTGTCGCCGTAGCGGATCTCGTCGTCGGCCACCGCGTCGTTCTCGTTGACCACCGGGACGACGCCCAGGTCGAGCAGGCGCCCGAAGGTGTCCCGGGCGTGCAGGTACTGCGAGCGGTCCATGAAGTCGAGCGGGGCCAGGAGGACCTGGCCGGCCACCAGGCCGTGGCGGGCGAACGCGGCGTCGTACGCGGCCATGAGCCGGCTCTGGCCCACCGCGGAGATGGCCTGGAGAGTGGCAATGTCGGTGGGACGGGCGCCGGAGAGGCCCAGGGCGGGAAGGCCGGCGGCGATGGCGCCGGAGGTGACCACCACCACCCGATGGCCCTGGCTGCGCAGAGCGGCCACCTCGGAGGTCAGCTTGTCGATGGCGGCCCGGGAGATCTCCCCCCGCTCGTCGGTGATCGACGAGGTGCCGATCTTGGCGACCACATTCATGACGGCCGCACATTCATGACCGCGGCACATTCATCGCGGCGGCACATTCATCGGGAACGACGGCGGCCCTCCACCTCGATCTCCTGGTCGACGTACTCGAAGGTGAAGCCGCCGACCCGCACCAGGTCGCCCTGGCGGGCGCCGGCGCGGGCCAGCGCCCGGTCGACCCCGAGCCGGGACAGCCGGTGGCGCACGTACTCGAGGGCCTGGGGGTTGGTCAGGTCGTTCACGGCCACGGCCCGGGTGGCGGGGCGGCCGAGCACCACGTAGGCACCGTCGTCGGCGCGGGCGATCTGCACCCCTTCGGGCTCGGGCCGATGCACGATGTAGGTCTCCGGCACGGGCTGCTCGGCCCGGGCCTCGGCCACAAGGGCGGCGGTGGCGTGCAACAGGTCCGGCACGCCGTGGCCGGTGACGGCGGAGATGCGCAGGCCGTCCCAGTCACTGCCGTTCGGGTGGCTGGGAGCAGCATCCGACTTGGTGCCCACGACCAAGCGGGGTCGATCGAGCAGCTCGGGCTGGTGGCGCCCGAGCTCGCGCAGGAGCACCTTCTCCTGCTCGGCGGGCGGGGTGTCGTGGGACGACGGGGCCAGGTCGACCAGGACCAGCAGGGCCCGGGCCCGCTCGATGTGGCGCAGGAACTGGTGGCCGAGACCCTTGCCCTCGCTGGCCCCCTCGATGAGGCCGGGGATGTCGGCCATGATCATCTCGAAGCCGTCGACCACGACCACGCCGAGGTGGGGCTCCAGGGTGGTGAAGGGGTAATCGGCGATCTTGGGCTTGGCCGCCGACACCCGGGAGATCAGCGTGCTCTTGCCGGCGTTCGGGAACCCGACGAGAGCGACGTCGGCCATGAGCTTCAGCTCCAGGCGCAGCCACTGCTCCTCGCCCTCCTCGCCCTGCTCGGCGAACGACGGCGCCCGGCGGCGGTTGGACAGGAACCGGGCGTTGCCTCGCCCGCCCCGACCGCCGTGGGCGGCCAGCCAGCTGTCGCCCTCCCGGACCAGGTCGGCCAACACGTTGCCGTCGGCGTCCTTGACGATCGTGCCCTCGGGCACCATCACCCGCAGGTCGGTGCCCGACGCCCCGTGGCGGGCCCCGCCGGTGCCGTGGGCCCCGCTGGTGGCCCGGCGGTGCGGCCGGTCGCGGAAGGCCAGCAGCGACGCCACCTCCCGGTCGGCGTAGAGCCACAAGTCGCCACCCTTGCCCCCGTCGCCGCCGTCGGGGCCGCCCCGGGGCACGTGGGCCTCACGCCGGAAGGACACCGAGCCTGCGCCCCCGTCGCCTCCCCGCACGTTGAGCTGGGCTTCGTCGACGAACCCGGGCACGCTTCTTCTTTCTCTTCGGTCCCCGGCGCCGCCTTCCGGCGGCGCTTGCGTCGGCCCGCGTCGGGGCCGGAGGCGGTCTAGGAGGGGACGACGTCGACCAGGCGACGGCCCTTGCGGGAGCCGAACTTCACCTTGCCGTCGGCCAGGGCGAACAGCGTGTCGTCGCCGCCGCGACCGACGAGCTCGCCGGGGTGGAAGTGGGTGCCGCGCTGGCGGACGATGATCGTGCCGGGACTGACGACCTGGCCGTCGTACACCTTGACGCCGAGGCGCTGGGCGGCGGAGTCACGCCCGTTGCGGGTGGAGCCGCCACCCTTGGTCTTCGACATGTGAGCCTCAGCCCTCCTGGGAGCCCGGCGAGGAGATGCCGGTGATCTCGATCGTGGTGTACTGCTGGCGATGGCCCCAGTGCCGGCGCTGGTTGCTCTTGTTCTTGTACCGGAAGCCGACCACCTTGGGACCCAGGGTGTCGCCGACCACCCGGGCCGTCACCTTGGCCCCGGCGAGGGTGCCCGTTCCGGCGGTGATGGCGGCGCCGTCGACCAGCATGAGGGGCTCGAAGCTCAGCTCGCCACCGTCGGCGGTGACTCGCTCGACGTCGAGGCGCTGGCCCTCGGCGACCCGGTACTGCTTGCCCCCGGTCTTGATAACGGCGTACATGGGTGAGCATCCTACTCGACCCCGAACCGGTGACATTCAGTGTCATATACGACACTGGGTGTCACCGGTTGGTCACAGCAGGCTCTCGTCGAGGATGATGCCCCGCCCGTTGCAGCTGGGGCAGATGGCGGAGAACGACTCGACCAGGCCCTCGGAGACCCGCTTGCGGGTCATCTCGACCAGGCCCAGCTCGGAGATGTCGAAGACCTGGGTGCGGGTCTTGTCGCGGGCCAGGCAGTCCTTGAACAGCTTGAGAACCTGCTCGCGGTTCTTGCGGATCTCCATGTCGATGAAGTCGATGACGATGATCCCGCCGACGTCGCGCAGGCGGAGCTGGCGGGCGACCTCCTCGGCCGCCTCCAGGTTGTTGCGGAAGACCGTCTCCTCCAGGTTCTTCGTGCCGACGTTCTTGCCGGTGTTGACGTCGATCACCGTCAGCGCCTCGGTGCGCTCGATGATGAGCGATCCGCCCGACGGCAGCCACACCTTGCGGTCGAGGGCCTTGTGGAGCTGCTCGTGGACGTGCTGGCGCTCGAAGATGGGCAGCGACGGGTCGTCGTAGAGCTCGATGCGGTCGGCCAGCTCGGGGATGAGGGCGGCGACGTACTCGTGGACCTCGCGGTGGAGCTCGACGTCGTCGATCAGCACGCCCCGGTAGTCCTTGTTGAACTCCTCCCGGATGACCCGGACGGCCAGCGGCGGCTCCCGGTAAAGCAGCGTCGGCGCGTTGGAGCGGGCGGCTAGGGCCTCGATCTGGGCCCATTGCCGCAGAAGGCGCTCGACGTCGCGCCGCAGCTCCTCGGGCGTGGCCCCCTCGGCTGCCGTCCGCACGATCAGGCCCTGGCCGGGGGGGCGGACCTCGTCGAGGATGCGCCGCAGGCGCTTGCGCTCCTCGTCGGACAGTCGCTTGGAGATGCCGTAGGTGCTGGAGTTGGGAATCAGGACCACAAAGCGACCGGCCAGGGAGACCTCCTGGGTCAGCCGGGCGCCCTTGGTGCCGATGGGGTTCTTGGTGACCTGGCAGAGCACGGTCTGGCCCGCCCGCAGCAGCTGCTCGATGCGCACCTCGTTGCCGGCGTTCTTTCCGCCCGGGCCCTTCTCGTCGACGTCCTCGGAGTCGTACTGCACGTCGCCCCGGTAGAGGACCGCGTTCTTCGGGGTGCCGATGTCGACGAAGGCCGCCTCCATGCCGGGCAGGACGTTCTGGACCCGGCCGATGTAGATGTTGCCGTGGATCTGGCTGGCGTCGTCGGACGGGCGGGACACGTAGTGCTCGATGAGCGACCGGCCTTCGAGCACGGCGATCTGAGTGGCCTCGGGCCGGACGTGGACGCACATCTGATAGCGCCCCACCGGCTTGCCCTTGCGCTCCTTGCCCCGCCGCCGCTCCAGCGTCTCCTCATCGAGCTCGACCGGGGCCTCGGGCTCGGGCGTGCCCCCCAGGGCCTTGCCCCCCACGGCCGTCCCCCGGCCCCGGCCACCGCGGCGGCGGCGCTTGCGGGACTGGCCGTCGGCATCGAGGTCGTCGTCGGTTCCACCGTCGGCCGTGACGGCCGGCGGGTCGGACCGGGCGGCCGGGGCCCGACGGCCGGGGCGGGCCGGCGGGCCGGGGGCGGAGGTAGCGGAGCGGGGAGCGGGGCGGGTGTCGCCGATCTTCGGCCGGTTGTCGCCCGCCTTGGGCCGCCGGACCAGGGCGCGGGCCCCCGCCTCGGGCGAGGCTTCGCCCTCGCCGGGCGGGTCGGGAAGGTCGGGTGCCTCGTCGGCGGCGGCGCGCGAGGAGCGGGTGCGCTCGGGCCGGTCGACCCGGTCGGCCTCGGCCGGCTCGCCGTCGCCCGGCCGGCGGGTGCTGCGGCTGCCACCACGGGAGCCACGGCGGCGCCGGCTGGCGGAACTGCGGGCCTCCTCGTCGGCGGCGACGGCCGGACCGCCGCCCACGGGCTCAGGAGTGCTGCGCGGCCCTCGAGGAGGCGGAGCGGGGGCGGCAGGAGCAGGAGCCCGCTCGGCGGGCTCGGCCGGGGGGTTCGGGATGGCGTCGGACATCGGGGAGATCCCTTCTGGAGGCGCACGCGCTGGGGCGTGCGACGCGCCCGTCGCGGGCGGCGGAGGGTGTCCCCCAGCGCGCGCCGAGGCGCTCGATCGTCGGCGTCGCACCCGAAGGTGCGACGAAGAGGTGTTGATGCGGCCGGCGCGTTGCCGCGTGCGGGTTGAGGCCGACTCGGACCGTGCGCAACAGGCCCTCCAAGAGGACGAGGAACGGTCGGATCCGGGGGCTCAAGCGCTGCATCAGTCGGCCGCATACTAACCCGGCCGCCCAGATCCGTTCACGGAGGTCACGCCCGCACGCCGTTGTGTGCACCACCCGCCGTGAAATCGACGATCTGGGCCCAGAATCACGACGTCCGCTGCACAGGACGGGGCGCAACCCCCGCCGAGCGATCAGGCGAAGCGGCGCATGTGGACGTTGAGGACCAGGCCGATGCCGATGCAGCTGGCGATCATCGCCGAGCCGCCATAGGACATGAACGGCAATGGGATTCCGGTGATTGGGGTGATGCCCATCGTCATGCCCACGTTCTCGAAGATCTGGAAAACCAGCATGGCCAGTACGCCCACGCAGACCAGCCGGCCGAACTGGTCCCGCGCCAGCACCGCTGCTCGCCAGATGCGCCACATCATCACGCCGAAGAACCCCAGCAGCGACACCCCGCCGACCAAGCCCAGCTCCTCCCCAACCGCGGTGAAGATGAAGTCGGTGTGCTGCTCGGGCACGAAGGAGAGATTGGTCTGGGTGCCCTCGAAGAGGCCCCGGCCGGCGATCCCACCGGAGGCGATGGCGATCTGGGACTGGCGCAGGTTGTAGGACGACCGTTGCGTATCGGCCTGGGGGTCGAGGAACGCGGTCAGCCGGTCACGCTGGAAGTCCTTGAGCACCCCAAGCTCCACGATCAGGACGATGGCCGAGATGCCGAGCAGGGCCAGCGCGGCCATGTGCCGGGGCGGGGCGCCGGCCACCAGCACGACGGCGATTACCACGGCGACGAAAACCATGCTGGTGCCCAGGTCGGGCTGCACCAGGATGAGGGCCATGGGCACGAAGGCCACGCCCAGCGCAGTGAGCAGGCCGGCGGTGTCGAAGGAGCCCCGGGCGCCGGCGCAGACGGCGGCCAGGGCGAGTATCAGCGCCACCTTGGCCACCTCGGACGGCTGGAACTGGAACGAGCCGAGCTGGAACCAGGCCTGGGTGCCGCTGCGCGACGTCCCGATCGGGGAGATCACCAGGAGCAGGGCGAGCACCGCCCCGCCGTAGAGGATGGGTGCGAAGTCGCGGATGCGCCGGTAGTCGACCAGGCTGACGACGCCGAGGGCGATCAGGCCCAGGAGCAGAAAGACGGCCTGGCGCTTCAGGAAGAACGCAGGGTCGAGCCCGGCGCTCTCCTGCTTCTGGCGGGTAGCCGAGTAGACCATCACCACCCCGATGGCGGCGACGCCGAGGGTGGAGAGGAGCAGGGTCAGGTCGAGGTGCCGCCAGGGCGAGGCCGGGTTGCGAGGGGCCTGCATCAATCGGTGCCCACCACCCGGTTCACCGCGGCCGGCGGGGCGGTGGAGATGCCCTCCTTCACCGCGATGGCCTCGAGCACCCGCCGGGCCACCGGCGCGGCGGCCGACGACCCCAGGCCCGACTCCTCCAGCACCACGCTGATCACGTAGCGGGGGGCGTTCGCCGGGGCGTAGGCGGTGAAGAGGGAGGTGTCCTGCTTGCCGTCGACCTCGGCCGTGCCCGTCTTCCCGGCCACCGGGAACTGGGCCAGCGGGAAGCCGGCGAAGGCCCCGAAACCAGTGCCCTCTGGACTGGCCACCACGCCCAAAAACCCGGCCAGCAGCGGCTCGCGGATGCTGGCCGGCATCTCGGTCCGGCGCACGACCTTGGCCTCGACCTTGCGGATCTCCTGGCCCTGGCGGTCGAGCACTGCGTCGCCGACGTGCGGCGCAAACACCGTGCCCCCGTTGACGAAGGTGGCGTAGGAGTTGGCCAGCTGCAGCGGGGTGATGGCGGTGTCGCCCTGGCCGACGGCCATGATGAGGTTGTAGCCGGTGTACCAGTCGGGGAACGGGAAGGCGGTCGGGTTCTCCGTGTGGAGCCGCTCCCGGCTGGCCGGGTCGTCGATCCTCCCGTTGGACTCGAACGGGAGGTCGATCTCGGTGTACTGGCCCATGCCCAGCGACCGGGCCACGTCCTGGACCGCAGCCTGGCCGTAGCGGCCTCGACCGTCCCAGAAGCGCTCTCCCAGCCAGTAGAAGAAGACGTCGCTGGACACGGTGATCGCCTTGGTCACGTTCACCAGGCCGTTGCGGACCTGCCGGGCGTTGCTGAACGACTGGCCGGCCACGAGGTAGGTGCCCTGGTCGTTGTAGGTGTCACGCGCCGCGATCACGCCGTCCTTGAGCGCGGCCACCGACGTGGCCAGCTTGAACGTGGACCCCGGGGCGTAGAGGCCCTGAATGGCCCGGTTGTTGAGCGGGTAGTTCCCGGCGGGGTCGTTGAGCTCGGCGAACTTCCGCACCGAGATGCCGTTGGTGAACTCGTTGGGGTTGAAGGTCGGGTACGAGGCCATGGCCAGGACCGCGCCGTCGCGCGGGTCGGTGACGACGGCGCTGCCGCCGGGGGCGATGAAGGACTCGCCGGTGAGGAAGTCGGAGGCTTTGCGGGCCAGCACGATGCCCTGTTCCAGCGACTCCTCGGCGGCGCGCTGAATGTCGATGTCGATGCTGAGGCGGACGTCGTCGCCTTGGACCGCAGGCTTGCCGCCGAGGGACCGCTGGACCCGGCCGAGCGAGTCGACCTCGAGCTTGGAGATCTCCGGCTCACCGCGCAGGTCGTCCTCGTAGGTCAGCTCGATGCCCGACTTGCCAATGGTGTCGCCCGCCTTGTAGCCGGCGGCCTTGCGGGGATCGAGCTCCTTGTCGTTGATCTCCCCCACCGTGCCGAGCACGTGGGCGGCCAGGGTGCCGTTGGGGTACACGCGCTCGGTGATCTGGAGCCCCTCGATGCCGGGAAAGTCGCTCTGGTGCTCGCGCACGTAGATCAGCTTCTCCTTGGGCACGTTGACGGCCACCGGCACCGGCTTGAACAGGCTGTAGCGGTCATCGGCGATCCGCGTGTCGAGCTCGGCCCTGGGCACGCCGAGCAGCCCGGCCAGGCGATCCAGCACCTCCGGGCGCTTCTCGATCTCCTCGCGGAGGGCGACGAGCGCCAGCACCACCCGGTTGTCGGCCAGCACCTTGCCGTTTCGGTCGAGGATACGACCCCGGGGCGCCTCGGTGTAGACGACGGCCACGCTGTTGCGTTGGGCCTCGACCTTGAACGTGGGCGACGCCAGGACCTGGAGGTACCAGAGTCGGGCCAGCAGGGCACAGAACAGCGACAGGACCACCATGCCCAGCACGCCGAGGCGCAGGCGGGAGGAGTCCTGGGTCATGGGCCGGTCATCACGATGACAGAGGCGCGCCGGCCTTCAAGGAACCCAGGGACCAGTCGACGAACCTGACCGCGACGGGCGCCAGCACGGCGTTGGACAACCCGACCACGAGGGCGATCGTAGCCAGATGGCCGTTGATCATCCGTTCACCCAGCACCGATCCGACCAGAGCGTAGAGGGTCACGCCGGCCGCGCTCGCTCCCCCGGCGGTCAGGACGGGGATGTACCAGGCCGACCGCAGCACGCCGGTGTTGGCCACGCCGACGCCGTAGCCGACGAGGGTGAAGACGAGGGCCGAGAGGCCGAGCGGGGTGGGGAGGAACAGGTCGATAAGCATCCCGGAGGCGAACCCCAGGGCTGCGCCCCGGGTGGCGCCGGCGGTGATGCCCCCGGCCACGGCCACGAGCAGCATGAAGTCGGGCATCACCCCCCACACCCGCATCCGGGCCAGCACCGTGGTCTGCACCAGGAGGGCGACGATCAGCATGATCGGCAACCGCAGTCGCGGATCAGACCTCACGGTGCGGGCGTCCAGAGGAGAACGCGGACGAACTCGAGCCGGACCAGGTCGACGCTGGGGTCGAGCAGGATCTCCTTCTGCAAGGCACTGGGGGGCGCCGACGAGCTGCGCACCCGACCGACGGGGATCTGGGCCGGGAAGAGCCCCCGCTCGAGGCCGCTGGTGACCACCGGCTCGCCGACGTCGACCGGAACCTCGGTGGTGATGAGGTCAAGGGGCATGGGATTGCGTGTGCCGCCGCCCCGGGCCACACCCGGCTCCCCCGAGTTCGCCAGCCGGACCCCCACGTTGGACTGCGGGTCGGAGATCAGCAGGACGGTCGAACGGATCTTCGACACCTCGGTGAGGCGCCCGACCAGGCCGGCGGAGGTGACGACGGGCATGCCCACGACGAGGCCGGCGTCTGACCCCCGATCGATGGTGACGGTGAGCTGGAAGTTGGTCGGGGCGGTGGAGATGACCCGGGCCGGGACGGAGTCGAGCCCGCCGGCGTAGTCGAGGCCCTGGAGGTCGAGCAGCCGCTGTCGCTCCCGGTCGGCGTCGGCGCCGCGGATGGCATCGGCCCGGGCCTCGTCAAGCTGG
Source organism: Acidimicrobiales bacterium (assembly GCA_038214685.1). Taxonomy (GTDB): domain Bacteria; phylum Actinomycetota; class Acidimicrobiia; order Acidimicrobiales; family AC-14; genus CADCTB01. The sequence goes on along the minus strand of JBBQRO010000014.1, from coordinate 23,173 downwards.
CGACGGAGGCGGGCGTTCTCGGATCTCAGGTCGCCGAAATCACCGACGGAGCCGAAGAACCCGGCAACCGGCGACACCACCCATTCGGCGGCCGCCTGCACCGGCGCGAACGCATCCCGGGCCCCCTGGCGCACCGACTCCAGGGCCCCGTCACCCGCGCCCCGGTAGTCGAGGGTCAGCACGGTGACCGACGTGAGAGCCAGGAGGACCAGGAAAAAGCGGTGTCGCCGGGAACGCCGGTAGACCGCCACCGCTACCTGTCGTTGTTGCCGGAAAGCACCTGCCGTAGGACGTTGAACTCCTCGAGGCACTGGCCCGCACCGAGGGCCACCGAGAAGAGGGGGTTGTTGGCGATGACGATGGGCATGCCGGTTTCCGCCTTGAGACGGACGTCGAGGCCGTGGAGCAGGGCGCCGCCGCCGGTGAGCACGATGCCCGCCTCCATGATGTCGGCAGCCAGCTCGGGCGGGGTCTTGTCGAGGGTGACCTTGACCGAGTCGACGATGGCGGTCACCGGCTCCTCGATGGCCCGCCGGACCTCCTCGGTAGAGGTGACGATGGTCTTGGGCAGACCGGTGACCAGGTCGCGTCCCCGGATCTCGGCCCGGAGCTCCTGCTCCATCGGGTACGCGGATCCAAGGGCGATCTTGATCTCCTCGGCCGTCCGCTCGCCCAGGGCCAGGCTGTACTCCTTCTTGATGAACTGGATGATGGCGTCGTCGAGCTCGTCGCCGCCGATGCGGACCGACTGGCTGGTGACGATGCCGCCCAGGGAGATGACCGCCACCTCGGTGGTGCCGCCACCGATGTCGACCACCATGTTGCCGGTGGGCTCGTGGACGGGCAGCCCGGCCCCAATGGCCGCAGCCATGGGCTCCTCGATGATGAACGGGGTCTTGCGGGCGCCGGCGTACTCCGCCGCCTCCTGCACCGCCCGCTTCTCCACCCCGGTGACGCCCGACGGCACGCAGATCACCATGCGGGGCTTGGCCCAGCGGCGCTGGTGGACCCGGGTGATGAAGTACCGCAACATCTTCTCGGTGATCTCGAAGTTGTTGATGACACCGTCGCGTAAGGGCCGCACGGCCTGGATGTGGCCCGGCGTGCGGCCGATCATCCGCTTGGCCTCGGCACCGACGGCGAGCGGCCGCCCGTCCTTGATGTTGACCGCCACCACCGACGGCTCGTTCAGGACGATGCCCCGCCCGCGCACGTAGACGAGGGTGTTGGCGGTACCCAGGTCGACCGCCATGTCGCGACCAAGGAATCCAGAAAAAAAGTTGTCGGACATGAGGAGGCTCCGCCCCTTGGGGTCGGTCAGAGGCTAGGCGCTGAGGCCGAGGGTCACAACCCCGGGAAGAAGAGCTCGATCTCCCGTTGCGCCGACTCCTGGGAATCCGACCCGTGTACGAGGTTCTCGGTCATCTCGATGGCCAGGTCGCCACGGATGGTGCCGGGCGCAGCCTTCTTCGGATCGGTGGCGCCCATGAGCGTGCGGACAACCGCAAAGGTGTCCTCCGGCCCCTCCACCACCATCAGCAGGGCAGGGCTGCGGGTGATGAAGCTCACCAGGCTGTCGAAGAACGGCTTGCCAGCGTGCTCGCCGTAGTGGGTGCCGGCGGTGTCGGCGTCGATGACGCGCAGCTCAGCGGCCGCCAGCCTGAGGCCCTTGGCCTCCAGTCGGGCGACGATCTGGCCGGCCAGCCCCCGCTCCACTGCGTCGGGCTTGCAGATAACAAGGGTTCTATCCATGGGAGGAGCGACCCTACCCGGTCGGGTGTAGGCGATTCGCAGGGACATGCGGCACCGGATCGCCCACGCCCGCCGTCAATGCCGGATCTTCGTGTGCTTGAACTCGTTCAGGTTGGGCCAGCCGGTAACCAGATCGACGCAGCGCTCGACCGTCGAATAGGCCGCAGAGGCAGTGGTTGGGCGGTCGACGAGGCGGATGAACACGGCCTGGCCCCCGGCGATGACGGTGGGGACACCGAAGACCTTGTGCTCGTTGACGACAGCCTGGTGCTCGGCCCGGAAGGTGTCCCGGGGCCGGCAGCCCACAACTTCGTCGAAGACTTTGTCGGCGTCGAGGCCGGCGGCGCTGAGCACGGCGGCTACCACGCCGCGCTCGCGAACGTCGAGGCCCCTGTCGTGACGGGCGGCGAACAGTTCCCGGTGCACGGTGGGGAAGGCGTCAGGCCAGCCGTCGCGGACGGCGATACCCACCTCCACGGCGAGGCGGGCGGCAGTCATCTCCGGGTCGTCCCAGACGTCGGTCTCGCCCTCGGGCACCTTGGTCTGGTTCAGCGAGAAGGGAACCCACCGCACGTCCCAGTCATCGCCCGCCTCGGTCTGGCCGAGCAGCACGTGCTCGGCGAAGTTTCTGGCGAATGGTCAGCGGTAGTCCCAGGTGACGGCGAACTCGCGGGCGCTCATTTCGCGACCGGGGCGGGAAGGAGGCGGGGGGCGGGCACGGCCGTCTCGGGCCAGCGCTTGCGGGACTTGGCCGACAGCTTGCGGAGGAGGGCGATGGCGCCGGGGTCGTCGTCGCCGGGTCGGCCCTCGATGGTGCCGTCCTGGAGCATCTTGACCATGATCTCACGGCCGATATCGGTGCGGATGATGGTAAGCGTCCAGTCGTTGAACGCCCCGATGCCGCCGGTGGAGATGTCGGCGTGCTCGGCGGCGAAGTCGGGGCAGAGCTTGCAGCCCTCACGTGTCCAGGCGTGGCACTCCTTGAGGGGTACCTCGTGGTAGCTGCCGTCGCGCATCCAGATCTGGAACACGCCCTTGATGTTCATCTTCACCATGTCCTGCTTGCGCAGGCCGTACTTGGCCTCGAACAGCTCCTCGAAGATGGCGTCGTCAAAGGTCTTCGAGCACAGCAGGCCGATGTTGAGCACGAAGCGCCGGGCCGGCTTTCCCGCCTTGCGCACCGTCATCACCGGCGGGACCGACGACTGGCAGCTCATGCCGACCAGGGCCAGCTTCTCCGCCCCCTTCTCCACGGCCTCGGCGTAAGCCATGGTGTTGGCCGAGTAGGTGTAACGGCTGCCGGCGGCGGCCAGCACCTCCTCAGGAGTGCGGGCGACGCCCGGGATGGCCTTCCAGGAGGTGCCGTCGCCCTCGAGGTAGGAAACGAGGGCGGCGTCGATGTAGCCGTGCTCCAGCGCCCAGATGAGAATGGCCGACACCAGCCCGCCGTCCTGGCCGATCTCGTTGATCTTGGGATCGGCGGCCCGGGCCAGGATGATGTCCTTGGAGATTCCGTCGACCTCCTCTGGAAGGCGTTCACGGCCGAAGAGGTGGGTGTCGATCTCGGTCTCCCAGCCCCGGAACCGGGGACAGGCCCGGGTGCACGACGTGCAGCCCTTTTCCCCGTGGATGCAGTTGTCGGCGCCGAGCTCCTCCTCCAGGTGCAGAGGCTTGTAGACACCTTCACTGTCGTCGTAGCCGAGGACGTCGTGGGGGCAGGCCACCACACAGCCCGCACAGCCCGTGCACAGCCCGGAGGTAACCACTTCGGAGTACAGGTGCTTCCACTGCAGGACTTCCCGGGCCATCCGAACCACTGTAGGGGTGCCCAGACGGCTATCCGAAGTTGGGGATGGCCGGCGCGGGCGCCGATCCGGTCCAGAATCGCCCTATGCCCGAGCTGGCCGAGGTCGACGCCTACCGGCGACTGGCGGCGCGCGCACTGGGTCGGCGGGTGGCCGAGGTGGTGGCGCCCGATGCGTGGTATCTGCGGGGCGGGCTCGACGCCGCGGCGCTCGCCGACGCCCTCGTCGGACGGCGATTCGTCGACACCCGTCGGGTGGGCAAGCTGCTACTGCTCGACACCGACAAGGACGGGCCCGTGCTGGGCCTGCGGTTCGGCATGAGCGGGCGGCTGCTGGTGGACGGCACCGCCGGCGTCGACGAGCTGCTGTACACCTCCGACCAGGACCTCGAGCGCTGGGACCGGTTCGGTGTCCGATTCGCCGACGGTGGCGACATGCGCATCCGCGACCCTCGCCGGTTGGGCGGGGTAGAGCTGGGACCGTCGGAGGACCGCCTGGGCCCCGACGCCCTCACCGTGACCACCGACGACCTGGCGCTCGCCCTGGGCCGGAGCCAGGCCCCGCTCAAAGCCCGCCTGCTCGACCAGTCCCGGCTGGCCGGCGTCGGCAACCTGGCGGCCGACGAGATCCTGTGGCGGGCCGGCCTCGACCCCGGGCGCCCGGCCGCCACCCTCTCCCCCACCGAGGTCATCCGCCTCCACCAGTTCCTGGTGGGCACCCTGGCCGACCTCATCGCCCAGGGCGGCTCACACACCGGTGAGCTCCAAACCGAGCGCCGCCCCGGCGGCACGTGCCCCAACGACGGCACCCCCCTGGTCAGGAGGACCGTGGGCGGCCGCACCACCTGGAGCTGCCCCAGGCACCAGCGCTGACGCTCGCGGCTAGGGGGGCGGAGGCCCCACGACGTCCATCTTGCGGAGCAGGATGTCCTGGGAGTTGGTGATGTCGGTGGCCAGGCTGGTGTCGCTCCACACCACGTAGGCCGCGCTGTCGATCGACGAGACCGACGGCGGGTAGTGGTTGCCCAGTTGGCGCTGGGAACCGGCCGGGCCCGAGTAGCCCCTGGTGCGATCGATCGGCGCGTCGTTCACCTGGCGGGCGAAGAACCGCTCACCACCGTCGCTCGAATAGCTCCAGTAGACGTCGTCGAAGTTCTGGGCCTCGGGCGCCGGGGAGGTGTGGTAGTAGACGACGTCGATCCGGCCGTTGGGGGCGACGTCGATCGACGGTGACCGGCTGCTTCCCGTGAACTCCGGGTCGGGGGCCAGTAGCACGGCCCGCTCGCCCCAGCTCACGCCTTTGTCGAGGGACTTGCGGAAGAAGATCTGGAACCGCCCCGTGCGGGAGTCGGCCCACGCCGTGTAAAGGGCGCCGGTGAGGGGGTCGGCGACGAGCTTGGCCGAGTCGTACTGAATCCCGATCTGGGTCTGGCGGTCGAGAAGGCTCTGGGTGAAGGTCTTGCCGCCGTCGGTGGACTTGGCCAGGAGGAGGTCGACCGGCCCGTCGCTGAAGCGGCGCTGGAACGTCTGGTAGATCACGCCGTCGCGATCCATGGCCGGCTGCGAGGGGTTCTGGCCGGCGGGCGGATCGTTGACCACGACCGGGGCGGTGAATGACTGGGCCCCATCGTCTGACCGGGAGAACAGGGCCCCGTCGCACACGCCGCCCGGGCGGCAGGTCCACGCCGACAGCATGACGACGTCGGGCCCGTTCACCCCGGGCACCACCGAGAGGAGGGGCCGGCCGAGGCCGATCTGAGGACCGGTCGGCTGGATCGCCACCTTGGCCGGGCCGAAGGTCAGGCCGCCGTCGAGGGACGCGGCGACCAGCACGCTTTCTCGCCCGACATCGTCGGTATGGGCGGAGCCGAATACGCCGTAGACCCGGCCGCCACTGCCCAGTGCGACACTCCCGTTGGCCACGTGACCGCCTGACGGCCCGTTGATGCGGCACCCGGTGAACCCGTCAGGCAGTTCGAAGAAGCCGTCGGTCCAGTCCTTGCCCCGGTTGAAGGTGGTGTGGAACCCGCACCGGGTGGCCAGCACGTTGGCGTCGGTGATGACCACGTGCTCTGGATCGGCGGGATCCGCGGCCACGTAGGCACCCTCGTACCCTCGGGCGGGCAGGGGGTCGGCTGAGGCCCGGCAGGGAGGAAACTCACAGCGCGTGGCTGCAGCCGGATCGACCTCGGTGGTGTCGCGCGTGACGAAGGCCAGGCCCCCCAGTCCGAGGATGACGACTCCGAGCACCATGAGGACGGCGGGACGGCGTAGGAAGCTCATTGCACGGCATCCTACGAACTCGGCCGTCGACAAGTGGTCCTACTGTCGGGCAGATGATCGTGCACGACGCCCTGTTCATCGGAGGCTCCTGGGTACGACCCGAGGGCGACGGCATGATCGACGTGGTCAATGCCGCCACCGAGGAGGTCATGGGATCGGTGCCCGACGCCCGGCCGGGCGACGTCGACCGGGCGGTGGCCGCAGCCAGGGCGGCGTTCGACGAGTGGTCGGGCGCGTCGGTCGAGGACCGGGCCAAGGCAGTGGAGCGGCTGGGCCAGGCCCTCAGCGCCCGGGTGCCCGAGGTGGGGGCGATCGTGGCCCAAGAGGTGGGCATGCCGCTCTCGATGTCCACGGTCATCCAGGGTGCCCTGCCGGCCATGGTGATGGGCTCCTACGCCTCGATCGTGCGCGACACGGCCTTCGAGGAGCGGATCGGCAGCTCGGTCATCGTGCGGGAGGCGGCGGGCGTGGTGGCCGCCATCACGCCCTGGAACTATCCCCTGCACCAGGCGGTGGCCAAGGTGGCGCCCGCCCTCGCCGCCGGCTGCACCGTCGTGCTCAAGCCCAGCGAAGTCGCTCCGTTGTCGGCGTTCGTCCTGGCCGAGGCGGCCGAGGCGGCAGGGTTGCCGGCCGGAGTGCTCAACGTGGTCACCGGGCGCGGGGCGGCGGGCGAAGTGCTGGTCGGCCATCCCGAGGTCGACGTGGTCTCCTTCACCGGCTCCACCCCGGCCGGGCGCAAGGTCGCCGCCCTCGCCGCCCAGTCGATCAAGCGGGTCACCCTCGAGCTCAGTGGCAAGTCGCCGAGCGTGGTCCTCGACGACGCCGACCTGGAGGAGGCGGTCAACTCGGCGGTGCGCCAATGCATGCTCAACTCGGGCCAGACCTGCATCGCCTGGAGCCGGCTTCTGGTCCCCCGCCACCTGCACGACCAGGCCGCCGAGCTGGCCGGCGCCGTGGTGGCCACCTATGTGCTGGGCGACCCGCTCGACCCCGCGACCACGCTCGGCCCTCTGGCCACAGATGCCCACCGCAACCGGGTCCGGGCCGCCATCCAGGTCGGCTCCGACGAGGGGGCGACGATGGTGGCGGGTGGCTCTGCCCAGCCCGACGGCCTCGGACGCGGCTTCTTCGTGCGACCGACGGTGTTCGCCGGGGTGGACAGCCGCATGAACGTCGCCCGCGAGGAGGTCTTCGGCCCGGTGCTGGCCGTGCTGCCCTACGACACCGAGGACGACGCCGTCAGACTGGCCAACGACACCATCTACGGCCTCTCGGCCGGGGTGTTCTCCGCCGACCGGGAGCGCGCCCTGCGGGTGGCCCGCCGGCTCCGGGCCGGCCAGGTCGACGTCAACGGCGGCGGGTTCAACCTGCTCGCTCCCTTCGGTGGCTACAAGCAGTCGGGCTACGGCCGGGAGCTCGGGCGCCACGGCCTCGACGCCTACCTCGAGACCAAGTCCCTCCAGCTCCCGTGACCGGCCCGGGAGGCCGGTCCAACAAACACTCACTTGTCCATATCCCGATAGGGAGTGTGGACCAGTGACCGAGCTCACCCGCACCATCTCGCCGCCGTTGCCCGTCGACCTGCGCCTGACCCTTGGCCCCCTGCGCCGGGGTCGGCTCGACCCGTCGATGCGCTTCGAGCCCGGTGGGGTGTGGCGGGCCACCCTCACGCCGGACGGACCGGTGACCACCCACCTCCGCACCCGCCCTGCCGACGGCACGGCGACCATCCGGGCGTGGGGTCCGGGCGCCGAGTGGGCCCTCGACGCCTTCCCTGCCCTGGTCGGCGCCGAGGACACCGAGGACGGCTTCGACCCCGGCAACGGGGTGGTGGCCGAGCTGCACCACCGGCTGCGGGGGCTGCGCATCGGCCGCTCGGGCGCGGTCGTCGAGGCCCTGGTACCCAGCATCCTCGAGCAGAAGGTGGTGGGCCTGGAAGCCCGGCGCTCTTACGCTCGGCTGGTGCGCGAGCTGGGCGAGCCGGCGCCCGGGCCGACGGCGGCCGTGCTCACCGGGCCGGCGGCGGCCGTGCTCACAGTGCCGCCCCGGCCAAAGGTGCTGGCTGCCACGCCGTCGTGGACCTTCCACCGCGCCGGCGTGGAACGAAAGCGGGCCGACACCATCTGCCGGGCCTGCTCCTACGCCGCCCGACTGGAGGAAGCCGTCGACATGTCGCCCGACGACGCCCGGCGGCGGCTCACCGCCCTCCCCGGCATCGGGCCGTGGACGGCGGCGGAGGTGGCCCTCGTCGCCCTTGGCGACGCCGACGCGGTCAGCGTGGGCGACTACCACCTGCCCAACCAGGTGGCGTGGGCCCTGGCCGGCGAGCCCCGGGCCGACGACGCCCGCATGTTGGAGCTGCTCGAACCGTGGCGGGGCCATCGGGGCCGGGTCATCCGCCTCATCGTCGTAGGGGCCGGCGCCGCCCCCCGCTACGGCCCGCGGATGCCCCTCCGGACCATCTCCGGTGAGTAGCGGGCGCGCGACCATTCCTGCATGAGCCCACCGTTCAACGACCCGGTGATCACGTTCGAGTCGGCGGAAGCATGGGAGGCGTGGCTGGCCGACCACCACGCCACCGCCACCGTCGTGTGGATCAAGATGGCCAAGAAGGCATCGGGCATCCCGACGGTGACCCACCCCGAGGCCATCGACGGCGCCCTCTGTTACGGGTGGATCGACGGCCAGCGCAACGCCTTCGACGACCGATGGTTCCTCCAGCGGTTCACGCCCCGCCGGCCTCGCGGCAACTGGTCGAAGGTCAACTGCGGCAAGGTCGAGCGCCTCATCGAGCAGGGGCGCATGCGGCCCGCCGGCCTCCGGGAGATCGAGCGGGCCCGGGCCGACGGTCGGTGGGACGCTGCATACGACCCGCCCAGCACCGCCACCCCGCCTCCCGACCTCCAGCAGGCGCTCGACGAGAACCCCGCCGCAGCAGCGTTCTTCGCCACTCTCAACGGCCAGAACCGCTATGCCGTCATGTACCGGGTCCAGGTCGCCAAGAAGCCGGAGACCCGGGCCAGGCGTATCGAGACGTTCGTGGCCATGCTGGCCGAGGGGAAGACGCTGCATCCCTGACCTCCTCGTCCCTCTATTCAACGATCTGCTTGACAAAGGCTGCAGTCCGTTCTACCTTGTATTCAAGCGATCGATTGACTACGAGGAGGAGGGCCGGTGGCCGCAGATTCGCTTTCCCGGGTGTTCGCCGCCCTGGCCGATCCCACCAGGCGCGACATCGTGGCCCGGCTGTCGGGCGGCGACGCCACCGTCAACGAACTGGCCGAGCCGTACCAGGTGACCTTGCAGGCGGTGTCCCAACATCTCAAGGTGCTCGAGGGCGCCGGCCTGGTGACTCGCAGGCGCGACGCCCAGCGCCGCCCGGTGCATCTCGAAGCGGAGGTGTTCGACCTCATGACCAAGTGGATCGAGCGGTACCGCCGTCAGGCCGAGGAGCGCTACCGGCGCCTCGACGACCTCCTCCGCACCCTGCCCGACGACGACGAGCCAAGCCCATCCCCAACCAGAAGGACCAAAGGAGAACCAGCATGAACACCACCAGCACCCATGACACCGAGATCGTCGTCGTCGCCGACGTCCCGATGGTCCGGATCATCCGGGAGTTCGACGCCCCGCCGGCGAAGGTCTTCCGGGCCCACGTCGACCCCGACCTCGTCGTCCAGTGGAACGGGCCTCGCTCCACACCATGCGCATCGACCACTACGACTGCCGCACCGGCGGGTCTTACCGCTACGTGCACACCACGACGGACGGCTTCGAGGCCGGCTTCCACGGCTGCTTCCACGAGGTGCGCCCCGACGAGCTGATCGTGCAGACCTTCTGCTTCGAGGGCATGCCCGACGCCGTGGCCCTCGAGAAGCTGATCCTCGAGGACATTGGCGACGGCTGCACCCGGCTTACAGCAACATCGCTGGTCGACAGCTTCGCCGACCGCGACGCCTTCGTGGCCAGCGGCATGGAGGGCGGCGTCCGTGAGGGCTACGAGCGCCTCGACGGCCTGCTGGCCGGGTGACCGGCCCGGAAGGCCGGTCCTACAAGCACTCACTGGTGGACCATCGTCAGATGGTGGACCAGTGACCGCGCCACCGGTCGCAACCATCGACGAGTACGTGGCCACCTTCCCACCGGAGGTCCGGTCCGTCCTCGAGAACATTCGTCGGACGGTGCAGGAGACGGTGCCGGACGCCGTCGAGGCGATCAGCTACCGGATGCCCACCTTCAAGCTCGGCGACAGGAAGATCGTCCACTTCGCGGCTTACAAGCACCACATCGGGTTCTATCCAGCGCCGGCGGGACCCGAGGAGTTCGAGGCCGAGATCGCCCCGTACCGGGCCGCCACCGCAACCATCCGGTTCCCGATCGCAGAGCCCGTCCCTCTGCACCTGGTGCGGAAGATCGTGGAGCTGCTCGTCGCCGAGAACGGTTAGTCGTGAGCGCCGGGGGGACGCGCCGGTCCCTCCGGCTCGGGCGGGGGTGTCGCCAGGGCCAGGGCCAGGTCCAGCACCTCGGCGAAGGCGGCGGCCCAGTCGGCGTAGCCCAGCGCTCCGGGATGAAAACCGTCGGCCGCCAGCTTGCCGTGCCAGGGGGGGCCGGTGCGGGCCCACACGTCGGCCACCACCAGGCCCGCGGCCGGCGCCCCGTCCCGGATCACCCGATTTGCCGCCCCGGTCCGGCCGGCATTCAGGCCCTGGGGAAGGGTGGCGATCACCGCCCCCTGGGGCAGCCGGCCCATGATCGTCCGAAGCCGTGCCTCGAGCACCGGCTCCGGCGCGCGGCGGACGATGTCGTTGGCCCCGATGGCGCAGGTCACCAGGTCGGGCGACGGCGACAGGGCTTCGAGGGCAGGGAGCTGGCGGTCCACCACGTCGGCCGCCCGGGCACCGGACCGGGAGAGGTTGAGCACCCGCCATGGCCGCTCCGACCCGTCGTCGAGCGCTCGGCGAAGCTGGCCGACGTAGCCCTCGTCCCGGGACGGAGCGCCGATACCCTGGGCGGTGGAGTCGCCCAGCACGACCCACAGCGGCCCCGCGTCACCCAGGGCGGCACCGTTGGCCGACTCCCACTCGGCGGCGTAGCGGGCGACCTGGGCGTGCACCTTGCGCAGGCCCGGATGGACGCCTCGGGCCATGCGCCCGAGCACCGACGTCACGCCCACCGCAGCTGTACTGGGTCGCTCGTCCCGTAGGATTTCCGCAGGCCCTCGACATCGATCACGGCCCGCACGAACCTACCGGGGGACGGATGACGACTTCTTCGATCGACGGCGGCCCCGTCCGACAGGACGCCCGTTGAGCCTGCTCGTCGGCACCGCCGCCGGCCTCCACCGGGTCGACGACGGCCACACCGAACTGGCCGGTCGCCGGGTCGATGCCCTGTCCGGCGGGTGGGCGGTCGTCGAGGGGCACGCCGTCTGGCACGACGGCGACTGGGTGACGGAGGATCTCCAATCGCCGGTGGCCACGTGCATCCTGGCCGTCGACGGTGGGGCGCTGGTGGGCACGGCCGAGGGCCGGCTCGTCCGGGTGCCCGACGGCGGGCGGCTGGTGTCGTTCGACCAGGCCCCCGGCCGTGAGAAGTGGTACACCCCGTGGGGCGGCCCGGCCGACGTCCGCACCCTCGCCGTCGGCCCCGACGGCACGATCTACGTGAACGTCCACGTGGGCGGCATCCTGCGCTCCACCGACGGTGGCGCCACCTGGGCGCCCACGCTCGACATCGACCTCGACGTCCACCAGGTGGTGGTCGCCGACGACGGGACCGTCCTGGCCGCCACCGCCCGGGGTCTGGCCGTCAGCACCGACCAAGGCCACACCTGGACGGTGGTCGACGACGGCCTGGCCGCCACCTACGCCCGGGCCGTGAGCGTGGCCGGCGACACCGTGCTGCTCTCCGTCTCCACCGGCCCCGACGGCCACCGGGCTGCGGTCTACCGGCGCCCGCTCCATGGCGCCGGCCCGTTCCGGCGCACCTCCATCGGCCTGCCCGGAACCCTCCCGGGCAACGTTGACACGTTCTGCCTGGTCGCCGCCGGCGACCTCGCCGCCCTCGGCACCTTCGCCGGCCGGGTCTACCTCTCCGACGACGCCGGCGGGTCATGGGCCACGGTGGCGGCCGGCCCGCCCGTCATCTGCATGACCATCGACTGACCCCGGCCCACCTTCGAATTGGCTGCCGGCTCGGGAGGGTCAGGCCAACCCGTCCTCGCCAGTGCCGGCGCCCAACGTGACGCTCATCGAGAGCTCCTCGGCGCCCCGGACCACCCCGACGGCCAGGGCCTGGCCGGTACCGAGCGCGTCGACAGCCTGGTAGAGGTCGTCGACGGAGACCACGGGCGAGCCCGAAGCCTCGACGATCAGGTCGCCCCGGCGCAGGCCGGCGTTGGCCGCCGGGCTGGCCTCCTCCACCTCCTGGATCAGCACGCCGTCACGGTCGGGCAGGCCGGCGGCCCGGCGGATGTGGCGGGCGGCCCGGCCCGGCACCAGGCCCACGCCCAGGCGTGGGCGGACGGGCGACTCGCCCCGGCTCAGAGCGTCGACCCGGCGGCGTAGGCCATCGTCGGCGGGAAGGGCGGCGTAGAAGCCCTCGCCCAGGCGATTGGTATTGAGGCCGACCAGCCGGCCGCAGGCGTCGAGCAGCGGGCCGCCCGAGGAGCCCCTGGCCATGGGTGCGGTGTGCTCGATGGTGCCGGTGACGCGGCGGCCCCGGGGCCCCCGGAACGTGCGGCCGACGGCCGCCACCGATCCCAGCGTCACCCGCAGGCCCCTGCCGCCCGGGTTGGCCACCGCAAAGACCGAGGCACCGATGCGGGCGGGGGCCTCGGCCCACTCCACCGGCGTCACGCCGCCGGTGTCGATGGCAATGGTGGCCAGGTCGCCGTCGATGTCGTGCCCCGAGACCTGGCCCTTCACCGTCCGCCCGTCGGCGAAGATCAGCGTCACCCCCGGGTCGGAGACGTTGTGGGCGTTGGTCAGCACCACGCCATCGGCCACGACCACCCCGGAGCCCAGTCCCCACCCCGCCCCGATGCCCACGACGGCGGGGCCCACCCTCTCGGCCACCTCGACGGTGGCGCTCTCCAGCTCTTCCAGCACGTTGGGCATCTCTCTCTTCCTCCGACTATTAACTATTGATTTGCAAGTTACTAGTCACACGTGAGTATGGCAAGCAGCCGCGTGCGACAATTGGCGCCATGGCCGAGGCGTCGCCGCTCGAAGAGGCCGTGGCCCGAGTGGGCGACCGGTGGGCCCTGCTGATCGTCTCCGCCCTGCTCGACGGGCCCCGCCGGTTCAACGACCTGCAGGCCGACGTGGCCGGAATCGCCCCTACCGTGCTTAGCCAGCGACTCCGCACCCTCGAACAGCACGGCGTCGTCGTGGCCACGCCGTACTCAGAGCGCCCGCCCCGGTTCGTCTACCAGCTCACCGCCGCCGGCGCCGAGCTGGCCGGGGCGCTGCGCCTGCTGGCCCAGTGGGGCGCCGGCCAGTCCCCGGACTCGGTCGAGCCCCTGCGCCACTCCCCGTGCGGCACTCCCCTGGAGGCGCGCTGGTACTGCCCCACCTGCACGTCGGTGGAAGGCGACACCACCGCGGCCGACGACGTGCGTTTCATCTAGCGGACGATTGCGGAACCTCGGAGACGGGCGTACGTTCCAGGTAGTTGGCCCGACGAGGGTCGGGCCGGGGGAGAAAGAGGGAGTTCATGAGCATCATCAAGCCCCGGTGGGTACCGATCGGCGCGCTCGTCGCGCTGGCGGCCCTGGGCGCCGCGTGCGGTGGCGGCGACGAGACGAAAACGGTTACCGCCGCCGATTACGCCTTCCAGGACCTGCCGAGCGAGGTGGATGCCGGCACCACGTTGAAGCTGGAGAACGCGTCCACCAAGGAGCTCCACGAGATGGTGGTCATCCGTATCCCCGACGCCGAGCGGCGGTCGGTCGAGGAGCTGGTCAAGCTGCCGGAGGACCAGCAGGAGGCCATCTTCGGCGCCGGCCCGCCCGCCATGGTGCTGCTCGCCCCTCCGGGCGGTGGCGAGGTCATCAAGGCCGTCGGCGACGGCAAGCTGACGGAGAAGGGGCGGTACGCCGTCGTCTGCTTCATCCCCGTTGGTGCCGACCCCGTCGCCTACCTCGCTTCGGCCGGCCCCGACGGCCCGCCGCCGGCGGGCAACAGCCCGCCTCACGTGACCCAGGGGATGTTCGGCCAGATCACCGTCAAATAATCGGGTTTTGGCTGCGTTGACCGCGCATGCGCGGTCAACTGCAGCCCGATCGAAAGGGAAGGGTCAGGCCGCCGCCGCCTCCGCCCCGGCCGGCTCCAGGGCCAGCTCCAGGAGCTCAGCCACGTCGGCGACCAGGTGGAAGGTCATGCGCTCGCGCACGGCCTCGGGGACGTCGTCGAGGTCCGCTTCATTGCGGGCCGGCAGGAACACCGTCGTGAGCCCGGCCCGGTCGGCGGCCAGCACCTTCTGCTTGACACCGCCGATGGGCAGCACCCGGCCCTGCAGCGTGACCTCACCGGTCATGCCCACGTTGGCCCGAACGGGACGGCCCGACAGCAGGCTGGCTATGGCAGTCACCATGGTCACCCCGGCCGACGGGCCGTCCTTGGGGACGGCGCCGGCGGGCACGTGCAGGTGGTACCGCTGGCCGGGGTCGACGGCGAGGTGGCCCCGCACGTAGGACAGGGCGATCTCGGCCGACTCCTTCATGACGTCGCCCAGCTGGCCGGTGAGAGTCAGCGCCGGCAGGCCGATCGCCGCCGGCAGCGAGGTTGCTTCGATGAACAGGACGTCGCCACCCATACCCGTCACCGCAAGTCCGGTCGCAACTCCCGGCACTGCGGTGCGGTCGGCGGCCTCGAAGAAGTACTTGGGTCGTCCCAGGTAGGTCCGCACGTCGTCGCGATCGATGACGACCGGTGCAGCGTCACTGGACGCCATAGGCCTCCTCAGCGTGCCCGATGCCAGCCGGGTGGCCACCTTGCGCAACACCTTGCCCAGCTCGCGCTCGAGGTTCCGCACGCCGGCCTCCCGGGTGTAGTCGGTGACGATCACCCGCAGGGCCTCGTCGGTGACGGTGACCTCCTCGGCCGACAGCCCATTGCGCTCCAGCTGTCGCGACAGCAAGTGGTGGCGGGCGATTCCCACCTTCTCGTCCTCGGTGTAGCCGTCGAGGGAGATGATCTCCATCCGGTCGAGCAGCGGCCCGGGAATGGTGTCGAAGACGTTGGCGGTGGCGATGAACAGCACGTCGGACAGGTCGACGTCGACCTCGAGGTAGTGGTCCTTGAACGTGTGGTTCTGGGCCGGGTCGAGTACTTCGAGCAGTGCGGAGGACGGATCGCCCCGCCAGTCGCTGCCCAGCTTGTCGACCTCGTCGAGCATGAAAACGGGGTTCATGGTGCCCGCCTCGCGCAGGGCCCGGACGATGCGACCGGCCTGGGCGCCCACGTAGGTGCGGCGGTGACCACGGATCTCGGCCTCGTCGCGCACGCCACCGAGGGACACGCGGGCGAAGGACCGGCCGAGAGCCCGAGCCACCGACTCGCCCAGAGAGGTCTTGCCGACCCCCGGAGGGCCCACCAGGGCGATGATGGCGCCGGACCCTCGACCGCTCACGGGCGACAGCCCGCGCTCGGTGCGCAGCTTGCGCACGGCCAGGTACTCGATGATGCGGTCCTTGACGTCGTCGAGGCCGGTGTGGTCGGCATCGAGGATGGCGCGGGCCTCGACCACGTCGAGCTTGTCCTCCGACGACTGGCCCCACGGGACCTCGAAGACGGTGTCCAGCCACGTGCGGATCCAGCCGTGCTCGGGGCTCTGCTCGCTGGTGCGCTCCAGCTTGTCGAGCTCGCGCTCGACTGCGATGCGCGTCAGCTCGGGCAGGGTGTCGAGCTTGGCCCGGTACCCGGCGATGGCGCCCTCGCCGTCACCGTCCTCGCCCAGCTCCTTGCGGATGGCGGCCATCTGCTGGCGCAGCAGGAACTCCCGCTGGGTCTTCTCCATGCCGTCGGCGACGTCGATCTGGATACGCTCCTTGAGGGTCAGGTCGGCCAGGGTGTCGCGCGCCCAAGCCAGGACCTTCTCCAACCGGGCGTCGACGTCGACGGTCTCCAGCACCTCCACCTTCTGCTCCAGGGAGAGGTCGGGCGAGTAGCCGGCGGTGTCGGCCATCGTCCCGGGGTCGGAGATTCCCCGCAGGGCTTCGGCCAGGCCGCCGGCGCCCCGGTGGTCGAGGATGTTCTCGACGACGGCCCGGTACTCGCGAGCCAACTCCCGGGCCTTCGGGGATGGCTCGAGGTCGGTGGGCACCGCCTCGGTCTGCACCCACAGGGCGGAGCCGGTGGGGGCGGGCACGCCAATGCCGACCAGAGCCCGGTGGAGGCCTCGGACCACGACGGCCCGGAGCCCATTGCCGAGCTCGCCGGAGTCCTCGACCTTGGCCACCGTGCCCACCCGGGCGTAGCGGTCGTCGAGGCGGGGGACAAGGAGGACGCGACGGTCGGAGGACTCGGTGGCTTCGATGGCGGCCTTGGCCTCGTCGCTCTCGATGGCCATCGTCACCACCATGCCGGGCAGCACCACGCCGGTGGCGAGCGGCAGCAGGGGCAGGGTGGACGTTCTGGCGCCGTTGGGGTGGGAGGTTTCCATGGTGAGTGTACGAACAGCGGGCGGTACCGGCCTGTTCCCGGCCGGGGGGCTACGGTCCCCGCATGGCCGACACCGAGTTCGCCCGCAAGGAACGAGTGGTGGCGGCCGAGGACCGGCCCGGCGTGCCCGAGGGCACCCTCGGCGTGGTCGTCATGGTCACCGGCCTGTCGTGGATCCGCTATCGGGTCCGCTTCGACAACGGAGTCGAGCTCAACATGCTCGACGGGCGCTATCTCAGCTCGGCGCCGAAGAAGAAAAGGAAGTAAACCTCCGGGGGTGGCCGAACCCCGGGGACCCTCGCGCTAGGGTGAAGAGGTCGCCTCCTGTGTCGCCGGAGGCCGCATCCCTCTTCCATCGCCGGGACTTCCCGCGAGAGGACGTACGCATGCCTCAGACCCTGCTCACCGCGCTCGTTGCGCCCACGGCCGCCACCGAGCCCGGGGCCACGCCCTGCGGGCTGGCCGCCGACGCCAGCTCGCTGTGCGCCAGCATCTACCGATCGACCGGCAACGGCGTGCTGGCTCAACTTTCCGACACCCTGGTGGTCCGCCCAGCCAAGATCGTCTTCATCTTTGCGGTGGCCTATCTGGCCCGGCGGATCCTGTTCCGCCTGCTCGGGCGGTTCGTCAGCGGCAAGGCCCGCCGGGTCGAGACCATCGCCGCCCTCTTCCGGAGCATCGCGTCGGCCACGGTCTGGAGCATCGCCGTCCTCATGGCCCTCTCCGAGCTGGGCCTGAACCTCGGGCCCCTCATCGCCGGGGCCGGCATCGTCGGGGTGGCGGTGGGCTTCGGCGCCCAGAACCTGGTGCGCGACTTCCTGTCCGGCATGTTCATGCTGATGGAGGACCAGTACGGGGTGGGCGACGTGATCGACGCCGGCTCCGCGGTCGGCACCGTCGAGTCCATCAGCCTGCGCACCACCCGTATCCGCGACGTGAACGGCACGGTGTGGCACCTGCCCAACGGCCACATCGAGCGGGTGGGGAACCGGTCACAGCTTTGGTCGCGGGTCGTGCTCGACATCGATGTCAGCTACCGGACCGACATCACCCACGCCACCGACGTCATCAAGCGCGCGGCCGAGACCATGTGCGCGGACACTGCGTTTGCCAAGTCGATCCTCTCCGGGCCCGAGGTGTGGGGCGTCGAGAACCTGGGCCTGGACTGCATCACCATCCGGCTCGTGCTGAAGACCGCCCCCCACGACAAGCTCACCATCACCCGGGAGCTGCGGGCCCGGATCAAGGAGGGCCTGGACGAGGCGGGAATCGAGATCCCCTTCGCCCAGCAGACGGTCTGGCACCGCGCCGGCGACGGTTCGGTGGCGGTGCTCCCCCGCACCTCGTCGGAGGACTGACCTCAGGCTCTGTCAGTCGGCTCGGTCGCCGAGACGGGGCGCAGCATGAGGTCGAAGGCGGTCCAGATGGTCTTCGACCAGGGGTAGAAGAACACGGGCGCCGCCACCGCCCCTACCAGGCCCCCGACCACAAACGGGACGATGCTGGCCCCGGGGTCATTGGCCAGGCGCACGATCAGCGGGACGATGGCCAGCAGGATCACCAGGCTCTGGGCGATGGCCAGGTTGATCACGTAGGCCCCGAGGAAGAAGCCTTCCTCCCGCTCGTACAGGTACCCGCACCGGGGGCAGCGCTCCTTCATCCGGAACCACCGGGTGAACAGCTGCCCGCTCCCGCAGAGCGGGCAGCGCTTCAGCAGGCTCCGGCCCAGCATGCGTGACCGGCCCGGGAGGCCGGTCTGGGAAGCACTCACGGGGCGGAGCCCCGTGACCGGCCCGGGAGGCCGGTCTGGGAAGCACTCACGTTGGGACGATTCAGCCGACGCGCGACAGGACGGCGGCGAGGACCTCGTCGGCCTGGCCGGACAGCTCCTCCAGTGGCCGATTTCGGTGGATCCGCACCCCCAGGTCGACCTGGGCGACGGCGGCTGGACCGAACCGGCGGGCCAGGTCGATGAGCATGCCGATCTCGACGCCGTAGCCGGGATCCAGGTCGAGCCCGTCGAGGGCGTGGCGCCGGACGGCGACCTCGCCGGCCAGCGGCTGGCGGACGAACGCCAGCTCGGGTACGAGCCGGCGAAGCAGCGGCCGGGCCAGTAGCTCGGTAACCCGCCCTCCTCCGGCCCCGTCGTTACCCGGGCGGCGGTACATGCCCTTGACCAGGACGATGCCGGGATCGGCGAGGAGGGGCTCCACCAGCCGGCTCACGAACCGGAGCTCGAAGTTGACGACGTCGGCGTCGAGGAAGACCACGATGTCGCCGGTGGCCGTGCGGAGCGCCTCGGCCATGGCCGCCCCCTTGCCCGGGCGCCCGCCACGGCGCACCACCCAGGCGCCGAGCGACTCGGCGATCGCCGCGGTGGCGTCGGAGGAGCCGTCGTCAACCACGATGACCTCGTCCACCAATGCCGGGCGCCTGCGGGTGGCAGCCATGAGCGGGGACACGATCCCGGTCACCGTTGCCGCCTCGTTCCGGGCCGGGATGCAGACTGACACCCGCAAGGGCTCGGGATCAATCGCCACCTCGGATGCGTTGGCCATAGGTGAGGATACCCGTCTTGACCGGGATACCCCCCCGTGGTATCTTTAGATGTACCCATACGGGGTAGACGTACTGACGAGGAGGAACCACATGAGCACGACCACCACCATCGCCGTCGACGGGATGACCTGCGGGCACTGCGTGTCCTCGGTCCAGTCCGAGGTGGGGAAGATCGACGGCGTGACCGACGTGTCGGTCGACCTCTCCAGCGGGCAGGTCACCATCGTGGCTGACACTGCCCTCGACCCGACTGCCCTGCAGGGGGCCGTTGAGGAAGCCGGGTTCGAGGTGCGAACGTGACTGCAGTGACCGGCCAGACACGAGTCGAGCTCGATATCGGCGGCATGACCTGTGCGTCGTGCGCGGCCAGGATCGAGAAGCGCCTGAACCGCATCGACGGCGTCACCGCCACCGTCAACTACGCCACCGAGCACGCCACCGTCCAGATCCCCGAGGGCACCGCCCCGGCCGACGTCATCGCCGCGGTCGAGGCCGCCGGCTACACGGCGGCGGTACCGCACGTGCAGCAGCCGGCCGAAGGGGATGCCGGCGACACCGACAAGCCGGTCGACGAGACCGCCCCCCTCCGCACCCGGCTGCTGGTGTCGCTGATCCTCAGCGTCCCGGTCATAGCCATGTCGATGATCCCCGCCCTGCAATTCGAGAACTGGCAGTGGCTGTCGCTGACACTGGCATCGCCCGTGGTGGTCTGGGGGGCGCTGCCCTTCCACCGGGCCGCATGGGTGAACCTCCGCCACCGGGCGGCCACCATGGACACCCTCATCTCCCTGGGCACCCTCGCCGCCTTCGGCTGGTCGATCTACGCCCTCTTCTTCGGTGACGCCGGCATGGCGGGCATGACCATGCCCTTCGACCTGAGCGTGACCCGCGGCTCGGGCACCCATGAGATCTACCTGGAGGTGGCCGCAGGTGTCACCGTGTTCATCCTGGCCGGCCGGTACTTCGAGGCCCGGGCCAAGCGCCGGTCGGGCGCCGCCCTGCGGGCCCTGCTGGAACTGGGAGCCAAGGACGTCGCCGTCCTGCGCGACGGCGTCGAGCGCCGGATTCCCGTCGACCAGCTGACCGCCGGCGACCTCTTCGTCGTCCGCCCAGGCGAGAAGGTGGCCACCGACGGGGTCGTCGAGGAGGGTACGTCGGCCATCGACGCCTCTCTGCTCACCGGCGAGAGCGTGCCGGTGGAAGTGAGCCCCGGCGACCCCGTCGTGGGCGCCACCGTCAACGCCGGCGGCCGCCTCGTCGTGCGCGCCACCCGGGTCGGCGCCGACACCCAACTGGCCCAGATGGGCCGGCTCGTGACTGAGGCCCAGAGCGGCAAAGCGCCCGTGCAGCGCCTGGCCGACCGGATTTCCGCCGTCTTCGTGCCGGTGGTGATCGTGCTCGCCGTCGTGACCCTGGGCGTGTGGCTGGCCACCGGCGAGGGCTCGGCCGCGGCCTTCACCGCCGCCGTTGCCGTGCTCATCATCGCCTGCCCGTGCGCGCTTGGCCTGGCTACGCCCACCGCGCTGCTCGTCGGCACCGGCCGGGGCGCCCAGCTCGGCATCCTGATCAAGGGCCCGGAGATCCTGGAGTCCACCCGGCGGGTCGACACCGTGGTGCTCGACAAGACCGGCACCGTCACCACCGGCCAGATGTCCCTCGTCAAGGTCGTCCCCGCCCCGGGCACGACCGAGGAGGAGGCCCTGGCCCTCGTCGGGGCGGTCGAGGACGCCTCCGAGCACCCCATCGCCCGAGCCATCGCCGCCGCAGCCAAGGCCCGCACCGGGTCGCTGACGGCGGTCGAGTCGTTCACCAGCACCCAGGGCCTCGGAGTCCAGGGCGTGGTCGACGGCCGCGCCGTGGTGGCCGGGCGCATGCGCTTCCTCGCCGACTGGGGCCTGACCCTGGGCCCCGAGCTCACCGCAGCCAAGGACGCTGCCGAGGCCGCCGGGCGCACGGCCGTGCTCGCCGGCTGGGACGGCCAGGCCCGGGCCGTGCTCGTCGTGGCTGACACCATCAAGCCGACGTCGGCCGAAGCGGTGGCCCAGCTCCGGGCCCTCGGCCTCACGCCGGTCCTGCTCACCGGCGACAACGCCGCCGCCGCCCGAGCCGTGGCTGGCGAGCTGGGGATCGAGCAGGTCATCGCCGAGGTCATGCCTGCGGAAAAGCTCGACGTCGTCCGCCGCCTGCAGGCCGAAGGCAAGGTGGTGGCCATGGTGGGCGACGGGGTCAACGACGCCGCCGCCCTGGCCCAGGCCGACCTGGGTCTGGCCATGGGCACCGGCACCGACGTCGCCATCGAGGCCAGCGACATCACCCTGGTCCGGGGCGACCTCCGATCGGCCGCGGATGCCATCCGCCTGTCCCGCCGGACACTGCGGACCATCAAGGGCAACCTGTTCTGGGCCTTCGCCTACAACGTGGCCGCCCTGCCCCTGGCCGCCCTCGGTTTCCTCAATCCGATGATCGCCGGAGCGGCCATGGCCTTCTCCAGCGTGTTCGTCGTCAGCAACAGCCTGCGGCTGCGGTCCTTCCGCACCGCGGCCTGACCACCCGCACCTCACCGAAAGGGAGACCACCGTCATGAAACGCGTCCTGTCCCTGCTCGCCATCCCCGTCCTCGGCGTACTGGCCGCCTGTGGTTCCGCCGACGACAGTCCGTCCGCCGCCAGCGACGCCCGCACCGTCGAGGTCGAGATGCGCGACATTGCCTTCGCCCCCACCGCCGTCGACGTGCGGGCCGGGGAGAAGGTCCGCTTCCTCTTCAAGAACACCGGCCAAGTGACTCACGACGCCTTCATCGGCGACCCCGCCGCCCAGGACGAGCACGAGAAGGCGACGCGGGGCGACCACGACGGCCATCGGAAGGGATCCAATGCGGTGACTGTGAAGCCGGGCAAGACTGCCTCGCTCACCTACACCTTCTCCTCGCCGGGGCCGGTCCTCATCGGCTGCCACCAGCCGGGCCACTACACCGGCGGCATGAAGGCCGACGTCAACATCGCATAGGTCGCGGCGTCGCTGGGTAGCGTTGGCCTCATGAGCGTCAGGCGAACATGCCCGCGGATCGCAGCCCTCGTCCTCTTCGCATTGGGAGCCGCCGCCTGCTCCGGCGGCGGCTCCTCCGGCACCGATGATGCCCTCGCCCTCCCTTCCGGGTCCGCGTCGACCCCCGGCGAGCGTCCCGTGCAGTTCGAGGGGGCAGGCAAGGTCAAGCTGTTCGGCACCTTCACCATGCCGGCCACCACGGGGGGCAAGGGCGTGCCCGCCGCGCTGGTGGTGCCCACCGGCGGCGCCGGCGGTGGCCGCAACGGCGCGGGCCAGACGGGTGTGGCCGATCCGTTCAGCCGTGAACTGTCCGAGGCCTTCGCCGGCGCCGGCCTGGCCACCTACCGCTACGACCAGCGGGGCACGGGGGAGAGCCGGATCGAGCCCGACGTGAGGCTGACCTTCGACGATCTGGTGGCCGACGCCCGAGCCGGGCTCGACCTCCTGGCCCAACGAACCGAGACGGCCGGGCAGGAGCTCTCCGTCGTTGGCTACGACCAGGGCGGCCTGGTGGCCCTCCGCCTCGCTGCGGTCGACAACCGGGTCAAGCGGCTGATCCTCATCTCCACCCCCGGGAGATCGTTGGTCGATGTGCGGGCAGCCCAGTTGGAGCCCCAGCACGGTCCCGAGTCCGCCGCTGCCTTGCGCTCGCTGGTCGCCGACCTGCTGAGCACCCGCACCTTGCCGCCGCTCGACGCCATCCGCACCGAGCTGCGGCCTCTGTTTCCCGCCGAGGAGGCCGCCTACCTTGCCGACCTGTACGGGCTCGACCCGGCGGCCGATGCGGCCAAGGTGAAGGTGCCGACCATGATCGTCGTGCCGACCGGCGCCGCTCCCTATGACTCCCAGCGCCTGGCCGGAGCCATTCCGGGCTCCCAGGTCGTTAGGTCTGTGGGCGCCGGGCCCGCCTTGGTGGTGTCCGGGGCCACGCCTCCCGACCTCTCCAACCCCACCAGCGCCAACCACGAGCACGGCGCCGGCGCTCCGCTGGCCCCGACCACCCGCGACGCCGCAGCCGTCGACCAGATGGCCCGGTTCCTGAGCACCCCCATCCGCTCGCCCTAGC
>JBBQRO010000013.1:0-45547 GCA_038214685.1 Acidimicrobiales bacterium | reverse complement strand
GGTGTCGTCACCGGCCCGGGCGGCCGGTCCTGGAGGCACACACTGGTCGACCATCGTCTGTTGGTGGCCCTGTGACCGGCCCGGGAGGCCGGACCAGTGACCGAGGTTGAGCCGACCGCCGCGGGCACGGTGCGGGCCGGGACACCGGCAGGCCGGTGGGTGATCGTGGCCACCGTCCTCGGGTCGGGCATGGCCTTCCTCGACAGCACGGTGGTCAACGTGGCCCTGCCCGCCATCGGGCGCGACCTCGATGCTGGCCTCTCCGGGCTGCAGTGGACTCTCGACGCCTACCTACTGACCCTCGGCGCCCTGCTTCTGCTCGGCGGCGCCCTGGGCGACCGCTACGGCCGGCGCCGGCTGTTCGAGGTGGGCCTGGTGGCCTTCAGCGTCGCCTCGGTGCTCTGCGGCCTGGCGCCCACCCTGGGCACCCTGGTCGCCGCCCGCGCCGTGCAGGGCGTCGGCGGCGCGCTTCTGGTGCCTGGCAGCCTGGCCCTGCTGTCGGCCAGCTTCGCCTCTGAGGACCGCGGCCGGGCCGTGGGCACCTGGTCCGGCCTGGCCGGTGCCTTCAGCGCCATCGGGCCGTTCTTCGGCGGCTGGCTGGTCGACGCGGTGTCGTGGCGATGGGTGTTCCTCATCAACCTGCCTGTCGCCGCCCTGACCCTGTGGGTGGTCCGGGCCCACGTGCCCGAGAGCCGCAACCCGGCGGCGGGGGCCGGGCGGCTGGACCTGGCCGGGGCGGCGGCCGTCACCCTCGGCCTCGCTGGCGTGGTGTTCGCCCTCATCGAGGGGACGGTCGAGGGCGCCTCATCCGTGGTCGTAGCCGCCGGCGTGGTTGGCGTGGGCGCGCTGTTCGCCTTCCCGGTGATCGAGCGGGGCACGGCCCATCCCCTCGTCCCCCTCGGGCTGTTCCGGTCGCGCCAGTTCAGCGGGGCGAACGCCACCACCCTGGCGGTGTACGGCGCGTTCGCCGGGGCCCTGTTCCTCTTCGTGGTCCACCTGCAGCAGGGTCTGGGCTATTCGGCCCTGGAGGCAGGCTCGGCGATGCTCCCCGTGACCGTGCTGCTTCTGGTCCTCTCGGGCCGGGCCGGCCGGCTGGCCCAGCGCCTCGGCCCCCGACTGCCGATGACCGTCGGGCCGCTGGTGGCCGCCGTCGGCCTGTTCCTCCTGAGCCGGGTCTTCCCCGGCACCTCCTACGTCTCCGGCGTGCTCCCCGGTGTCGTCGTCTTCGGGGCCGGATTGGCGCTCACCGTCGCCCCGCTGACCGCGGCTGTGATGGCCGCCGTCGAGGAGCGCCACCTGGGTGTCGGGTCCGGCGTGAACAACGCAGTGGCGCGGGTCGCCGGCCTCCTCTCTGTGGCCCTCCTGCCCCTGGCCGCCGGCCTGCGCGGGATCGAACCCGGCACTGCGGCCTTCGCCGCCGGCGTCAGCGACGCCCTGCGGATCGCCGCCGTCGCCTGCGCCCTCGGTGGTGTGGTGGCGAACGTGTCGGTCCGCAAGGCGGTGCCGGTGCACCCGGTTCCCCAGCCGGGCATGGCCGCGGCCTGTAATGACCACGCAGTGCGGCGATGATGTCCTGGTGAGAGAAACCAACGAGCTCGAAGATCGCACTCCTGTGCGCAGCCGCCGACCGGCCGCCATCGTCGCCCTCTTGGCCGTCCTGGCGGTCGCCGCCGTTGGCGTGGCCTACCTGAGCTTTTTCAACGACGACGCCCCGGATCGCCTGGCCCTGAGCGACCAGCCGGTCACCACCACGCCGGGTACCAATCCGGCGGCCGGCTCGGGCGGCAGCACGGCCACCACCGGTAGCGGCGGGTCCGACATCGTCGGCACATGGCGGGTTGTCTCCGGTTCCGAGGCCGGGTACCGGGTGCGGGAGAAGCTGGCCGCCCTGCCGGCCAAGAGCGACGCAGTTGGGCGCAGCCCCGCCGTCACCGGCTCGGTCAAGGTCGAGCGCGAGGGCGGGGCCCTCACCGCCACCGAGGCCAGCTTCGAGGTCGACCTGACCAAGCTGGCCAGCGACGAGAGCCGGCGCGACAACCGCATCCGCACCGACGGCCTGCAGACCAACCAGTTCCCGAAGGCCACGTTCGTCGCCACCAAGCCCATCCCGCTCCCGACCGAAGCGGCAACCGGCCAGGCGGTCAAGGCCCCGGCCGAGGGTGACCTCACCCTGCACGGCGTGACCAAGCGGGTCACCATCCCCCTCGATGTCCGGGTCACCGACGGAAAGGGGGAGCTGGCCGGGTCGCTCGCCTTCCCGATGAGCGACTTCGACATCAACCCACCGAACATCGGTGGCTTCGTCACCGTCGACCCCGACGCCACCCTGGAGTTCCGGCTCCTGCTCGAGAAGGCGTAACTGCCTGAGGTAGGGCATCCTTGGAGCGGATGACCCCCACCCCCGAGGAGGTCGGCGATCCCGAGCTCGACGCTCGAGGGTGGCGCGACCTCGACGCTCGCCGGTGGCTCGACGCGCTCCGGCACGCCGCGGATGCCGCCACCAGCAGCGCCACGCTCGCCGCCGCCGCGCCCGTCGTCATCGCCGAGGTGTGCGGGGCTGCGGGTTGGCCCGTCGGGCGGCTGCTCCGGGTCAACCAGGGCCGGACCGGCCCGGCCGACATCTGGCACCTGAGCGACCCGGACCGCTACCGGTCGCTGCCCGCCGCCGGCGGCGGAGGCGCCCGCCTGGCCGAGCGGGCTGTGGCCCTGGGCGATGCGGTGTGGACCGGCGACCTGACCGAGGTCGGCCCGGTGGGCGCCGCGGCGTCCCTCGCCGGCCTGCACGGCGCAGTGGCCTTCCCGGTCGGCGAGGTCGGTGGCGTGGTCGCAGTGGTCGAGTGCATGGCCGAGCGGCCCGACCGGCCCCCGGCGGCCGTGCTCGCCCTGGCCGCCTCCGTCGTCGGCCAGCTCGGTCGCAGTCTCGACCGGGCCCGGGCCACGGCGATGGGCGACGAAGCCGTGCTCATGGCCGAGGTGGCCCACGACGCCTACATCGCCCTCGACGACCGCGGCCTGATCGTCGACTGGAACCCCGAGGCCGAGGCGGTCTTCGGCTGGGCCCGCGCTGAGGTGCTCGGCCGCTCGCTGAGTGAGGTGGCCGTCCCGGCTCGCCACCGCCAGGTCTACGAGGAGCAGCTCGCCGCCCTCCTCGCCGGCGGCGACGAGCCGTTCGTGCCGCGGCGGGAGCTGGTGGCCGTGCACCGGTCGGGCACCGAGCTTCCCGTGCAGGTCACGGTGTGGACGGCCGGGAGCAACGGTGCCCGACGCGTGTGCGGCTTCGTGCGCGACCTGAGCGAGCGCAAGCGCTTCGAGGGCCAGCTGGTCAGTCAGGCCCTCCACGACCGCCTGACCGGGCTGCCCAACCGGGTCCTCCTGCGTGACCGGGTCGAGCATGCCCTGGCCCGTGCCGGCCGACGGGGCGCGTCGGTGGCCCTGCTCATCGCCGACATCGACCGGTTCAAGCTGATCAACGAGAGCCTGGGCCACGACGGCGGTGACCGGCTGCTGGTGGCCGTGGCCGAGCGGCTCACTGAGCTGCTCCGCCCCGGCGACACCGTGGCACGTATGGGCGGCGACGAGTTTGCCCTCCTGTGCGAGGACGTCGGGGGCTACCACGAGGCGGCGGGCATCGCATCGCGGGTGGTCGGCGCGTTCGACAAGCCGTTCCACGTGCAGGGCGCCGACATGTCGCTCACCGCCAGCGTGGGCGTGGCCGTGGGCGCCGTCGCCGGGCCGGCGCCCGAGCTCCTCCTACGCGACGCCGATGTGGCCATGTACCGGGCCAAGGACGGCGGTCGAGACCGCTACGAGGTCTTCGACGAGACCATGCTGGTCGACGCCACCGGCCGGCTGTCGGTGGAGAACGACCTTCGCCAGGGCATCGCCCAGGGCCAGCTCCGCCTGTACTACCAGCCCATCGTCCACATCGACACGGGCGCCATCGCCGGTTTCGAGGCGCTCGTGCGCTGGCAGCATCCCGAGCGCGGTCTCCTTCCTCCGCTCGAGTTCATCCCCTCGGCCGAGGAGACCGGGCTCATCGTGCCCCTGGGCCGGTTCGTGCTGGCCGAGGCCTGCCGGCAGGCGGCCACGTGGGCCGACATGCACCCCTCGGGGGAGCGGCTGCGGATCAGCGTGAACGTCTCGGCCAAGCAGCTCGTCCAGCCGGGATGGTCCGACGAGGTGGCCCAGGTCCTGGCCGAGTCCGGCCTGGCCCCCCGCCAGCTCGTGCTGGAGATCACCGAGAGCGTGCTCATGGACGACACCGACGCCACCGCGGTGCGGCTGGAAGAGCTGCGCCGGCTCGGCGTGCGCATCGCCATCGACGACTTCGGCACCGGCTACTCCTCGCTCGGGTACCTGCGCCGCCTGCCCGTCGACATCCTCAAGATCGACAAGTCCTTCATCGACGGCGTGGCCGAAGGCCCGCACGAGTCGGCCCTGGCCCGGGCGGTGGTCAAGCTGGCGTCGACCCTGCGCCTGGAGGCGGTGGCCGAGGGCATCAACAGCCGCAAGCAGCTGGCCCAGCTCCGCCGGTTGCGGTGCCCGTTCGGGCAGGGCTTCTACTTCTCCCGCCCCCAGCCGCCGGCGGCCATCCCCCGCCTGCTCGATCTCGGCGTGCTCGAAGGCACCGACCCCGGCGAGTGAGACCTACAGCAGCTCGGCGGCCGCCTTCTGCACGCCGGCGGTGATGACGTCCCAGTCGGCGCCCGGCTTGCGGGTGACGGTGACGAAGGTGTTCACCCCGAAGAGCGACTGCACACCCTCGACCCCGAACACGGCCTCAGCGAAGGGGTTGCCCGCCGCCGCTTCAGGGTTGGCCAGGTTGAGGGTGCCGGGCAGCTTCACGTCGAGGTCGTACTTCATCGCGTTGGGATTGGGCGTGGGCGAGGGGGTGGCAGTGGCCATGGAGGCGCATGCTAGGCGTTAGCTTGACCGGACATGGACCTGACAGCCCGGTTCACCGAGCTCGTCGCCGGGCCCGAGCACGACCTGGCGCTCGACGAGGCCGCCCTGCTCATCGCCGCCCACGCCCGGCCCGATGTCGACGTCGACGCCCAGCTGGAGCTGCTCGACGGGCTGGCCGCCGGCATCGGTGAGCGGACCCTCGACGGGTGGCGCCACCACCTGTTCGTCGACCTGGGGTTCTCGGGCAGTCTCACGCGGTACTACGACCCGGCCAACTCCCTTCTGCACGAGGTGATCCGCCGGCGGCGGGGCCTGCCCATCACCCTCTCGGTCCTCGGCATGGAAGTCGGCCGCCGCGTCGGTCTGCGTATCGAGGGCGTCGGCATGCCCGGCCATTTCCTCCTCCGACACGGCCCTGAGACCTTCGTCGACCCATTCGACGGGGGCCGGCGCCTCGACCGGGCCGGCTGCGTGCAACGTTTCCATGCGGTGAACGGCGCCCGGGCAACGTTCTCGCCCGCCTACCTGGAGCCGGTCGGCGCCCGGGCCATCCTGGCCCGCATCTTGAACAACCTGAGGTCGGTCTACCTGGCCCGGACCGACCCCGCCGCCCTCTCGTGGGTGTTCGACCTGCGCATGGCAATCCCCGGCACCACTCCCCTGGAGGGCCGCGACTGGGCCCGGGTCCTGGGTTCGACGGGCCGCTTCGAGGATGCGGCCGAGGAGATGGAGGCCCTGGCCCGGGTGCTCCCCGACCACGAGGAGTCGCTCATCTCCGAGGCCTTCGCCCTCCGCTCCCGGCTCAACTGAAGCCTGCAAGCCTCAGTCAACCGTCTGGCCAGCGCGGCTCCGTATGCGGCCCGAGCCGGACAAACGACCGTCATGAGAGGTCATTCTGCGTTGTGGCGGCCATCCTCCGGGCGATACGAGTGCGGGGTACCGTGAGGCATGCCCACGCGCCCCAAGGCCGATCAGGGCGGTGCGCAGACCTAGATGCTGGCCAGCTGGCCAATGTCGTCGAGCACGCGTAGGAGCGTGACGAACTGCCGGACTGGAGCTCGTCTTCGAGCTCTGCCGACGAGCAACGTCGGCTGCGGAAACGGGTGCGCCTCATGCCGACGTCGTCGTTCACCGTTCGCCGTTTTCCCAGGTCTTGCCGCCGTCTTCGGATGCCACCACATGCGTATGCTGATCTGCATGCAGAGCACGAGCGTACGGATCGATGCCGCAACGCATGAGGAGCTCAAGCGCCTCGCCGTCCGATTGCACACCACCGTCGGCAACACAGTGTCGCTCGCAGTACGCGCGCTCCGGCAGGACCTGGTCGGCGCTGAGCTGACGACGCTGCGCGACGACGAGGTGTCCTGGCTCGATGCCGACCTCCGGTGATGTCGTCGACGTTGATCTCGGCGCTCCGGCGGGGCGCGAGGCCGGCTTCCGTCACCCGGCAGTCTTGGTGACCGCTCAGCGCATCCTGAACGCTTCGCCCTCGGTCGTCCATGTGGTGCCGCTTACGACGACGATCCGACGGTTCCACTCAGCTCAGAGGTTGTCATCGAACCTGATCGGACCAACGGCCTCGCCGCACCCTCCGCGGCTCGGTGCCAACACCTCCGTGCAGTTTCAACGAGGAGGATCGTGGCCAGCCGCGGCAACGTCGGCGCCGCTCTCCTCGTCCAGTTGCGGGAGACGATCGCGGTCTTCCGGATGCTGCTTGCGCTGTCGGGGAGCTCTACATGGTCGACGTGATGTGCGACGACGATGTGCTGCCGTTCTACGAAGCCCTTGGCTTTGGGCGGGCCGGTGGCGCGGTTCGACGAAACTACGGGTGGAGCGCGAAGACTTGATCATCTGACGCCGGTGTGGTCGCCGACCCGCAGGAATGCAGCGTTCGGCTCGTCACCGGAGTGTCCCCAGAGCGCGGCCCGGGGTTGCCAGCACCACCCGGGCCCCGACGCGCCGGCGCCTACCCTGGGCGGGCATGGAGCGATCCGCCATCCAGGGCCTGGCTGCCTTCCGATGGGGCGCCTGGCTGTGGATGGCGACGGTCCTCCTCGTCTCGCGGGACCAGCTGGAGCGGCCTTGGCTGGCCATCGGACTGGTGGGCCTGGCCTTGGTGGTGACCGCCGCCGACACGTTCCTCCTGCGCACCAACCCTGCCGCCCTCTGCCGCCCCGGCCCGGTGGCGACCGAGCTGGCGGTGGGGGCCATGCTCGTGCTCTGCGACGGCGTGGCCTACGGCAGCGGTCACGCCTTCTCCACCTCGCAGTCGCTCGGTTCGGTCTGGCCCCTCACCGGCATCCTCGGGGTGGGCGTGGCCTTCGGGCCGATGGCCGCTGCCGGGTCAGGCGTGCTGATCGGGATGGCCCGGGTGGGCGCAGTGCTGACCAACGGGGCCACGATCGACACCGGCGGCCGCATCCTGTCGGTGACCAACACCGTGGTCTTCTACGCCCTGGGCGGTGCCGCTGCCGGCTACCTGGCCCGGCTGCTCCGCCGCGCGGAGGCCGAGATCTCCGTGGCCCGTGCCCGCGGGGAGGTGGCCCGGACGCTTCACGACGGCGTGCTGCAGACCCTGGCGGTGGTCGAGCGGCGGGCCACCGACCCGGCCTTGGCCCGCCTGGCCCGCGAGCAGGAGCGGGAGCTGCGCGACTGGCTCTTCGGTGCTGCCGCGCCGGCCGGCGTGGTGGCCGACGTGGGCACTGCCCTGCGCGCCGCCGCCGCCCGCTTCGAGGACGCCTTCGGCGGGCGGGCCCAGGTGCTGGTGGCCGACGACCTGCCCCCGCTGGGCCCTGCTGCGGTGGCCGCCCTCACCGGAGCAGCAGGTGAAGCGATGGTCAACGCTGGCAAGCACGGGCGGGCGTCGAGGGTCCAGGTCTATGTGGAACCCGACGACGAGGGCGGGGTGTTCTGCTCGGTGAAGGACGACGGTGCCGGGTTCGACCCGGTGTCGACGATCGAGGGGGTCGGGCTCTCCCGGTCGATACGGGGCAGAGTGTCCGAGGTGGGCGGGCGGGTGGAGGTCGTCAGTGCTCCTGGCGACGGAACGGAGGTCCTGCTGTGGCTGCCCTCATAAAGGTCGTGCTGGCCGACGACCACCCCATCTGGCGCGACGGCGTGCGCTCCGACCTGGGCGACGGCTTCTGGGTCGTGGCCGAGGCGGGCAACGCCGAGGAGGCCATCGCCGCCATCCGGGCCCACAAGCCCGACGTGGCCGTGTGCGACCTGCAGATGCCCGGCGGCGGGGGGATCAAGGTGGCCCGCACGTGCGGGGAGGAGACCCGCATCGTCATCCTCACCGTGTCGGAGCAGGAGCGCGACCTCCTCGACGCAGTGGCGGCCGGGGCGGTCGGCTACCTCATCAAGTCCACGCCCGGCCCGGAGCTGAGGGCCGCATTGTGGAAGGCGGCCCACGGCGAGCCGGTGTTCTCGCCGGCGCGCGCCGCCCTGGTGCTGGGCGAGTTCCGCAAGATGTCCAAGTCATCGTCGGGCGTGTCCCCGATCTCCGAGCGCGAGCGCGAGGTCCTCCAGCTCGTAGCCCGGGGCCATTCCTACAAGGAGATCGGCGCCCGCCTGTTCATCGCCGAGAAGACGGTGGAGAACCACGTCCGCAACATCCTGGGCAAGCTCCACCTCGGCCGTCGCCAGGAGCTCATCCGCTACGCCCTCGAACACGGGATCGACTGAGTCGATCCCCAGGAGCACGCGGATCGACTGAGACGGTCGTAGGACTTCCCCAGGCTGATCTGGGGGGCGGACCGGATGGTTCCGCCGCCGGCGCCGGCCGACGCTGGGACCATGACAACTGCACCCGCACCTTCCGGGCGCCGGACCGGAGCCACCTGGGTGGCCGCCACCGGCGCGTTCCTCCTGCTGGCCGGCGCCGCCGTCTTCGTGGCTGTGTCCTGGGACCGGCTGTCGGAGTTGGCCAAGCTCGGCCTGGTCGCCGCCCTCACCGCCGCCTTCCTGGTCGGCGGCCGGGCGCTGCGGCGCTCGTTGCCGGCCACCGGCGACGTCCTGTTCCACCTCGGTGCCTTCCTGCTCCCGATCGACCTGGCTGGCATCGCCCTGCGCTCGGGACTGGCCTGGCGCCCGATGCTGGTGGCCGAGGGGGTGCTCGGCATCGTCGTCCTGGGCGGCATGGGGCTGGTCACCGGGTCCGTCGTGCTCACGTGGGCCGGCATGGCCTCGGTGGTCGTGCTGGCCGGCGGGATCGGCTCGGTCTCGCCGGTGCCCGCCCCGCTGGTCCTCCTGACTGCCGCCGTGGCGGTCGAGCTGAGCGGTCACCGCCGTCTGCAGGCGGCGGCCTGGCCGTGGGCCGCGGCCGCCGGCCTGGCCCCGGTGCTGGGGGCGGCGGTGACCGTCGTTCTCGGCATCGGGCAGGGGACGACGGCCGAGCTCGGCCTGGCCGGCGGTCCCGCCGTGGTCCCCGCCGTCACGGGTGTGCTGGCCGCCGTCCTGCTGGCCGGCCAGGCCCGGCGCCACGAGGACCTGCGGCTGGCCTTCCTGGCCCTGGCCTCCTTCGGTGTCGGCCTGCTGACCGCCTGGGCCGGCGCCGCCCTGCCCGCCGGCGCCGGTGGCGTCGGCCTGGCCGCCCTGTTCGTGATCGCCGAGCTGGCCGCCCTCCTCGCCGCCCGTGACCCGTTCTGGAACCGGCCGCTGTCCCGCCTGGCCGAAGGCGCCGAGGTGTTCGCCATCGCCGCCGCGACCTACGCCGGCGCCCTGCTGCTGGCCGCCCCGTTCGCTGGTCGATTCGATCCCCAGCCGTTATGGGCGACCTCGCTGGCCCTGCTGGTCATCGGCCTGCTGACTGCGGATCTCCGTCGCTACCAGGGCACCGCCCGCCCGTTCGGGCTGACCCTGCTCCGGGGCGGATCCTGGTCGCCGGCGACCATTCCGATGGCGCTGGCCGCAGTGGTCGCCGTCGAGGTGGGGACAGCGTCGGTTGCGGCCACGGCCGTGGCCCTGCTGGTCGTCGCCGGCCTGGCGTTGCTGTCGGACCGGCCCTGGGCTTGGGTGGTCGTCGCCGGCTTCGCCCCGTGGGCCGCGGTGACCGTGGCCGGCCGGCCGGCGATGGCTGCGGCCACCGGCCTGGTGGGTGCCGCGCTCCTCGCCGAGGCTGCGGTCCGCCGCACCCGGCGCACCGGTCCCTCGCCGGTCGAACCGGCCCTCGCCGCCGGCGCCGCCGCCACCGCCCTGCTGGCCCTGGCCGTCGCCGGGCCGATGCTCGGCTTCGCCGTGGCGGTGGCGGCCGCGGTCCCCGCCTGTTGGCTGCTGGCCTTCCAGCTCGAGCGGGGCCGCCGCCGGCTGGCCGACGTCGCCCGGCTGGCCCTGCTCGTGCCAGCCCTCGGCGCCCTGTACCTGACACCCGGCCGGGCCGTCCCGGTCCTTCTCGCCGTGGCTGTGCTCTACGCCGCCGACGCCATCCGTCTCGGCCGGCCCGAGGTGGCGACGGGAACGGCGCTGGTGGTTCAGGGCCTGGTGGCCCAGGTCGCCCTGGGCGCGGGCATCAGCGGCCCGGCCGTGGGACTCGCCCTGTGCGTGGCCGCCGTGGTCTGGGCCGGCCTGGCCGTCGTGGTCGAAGCGGACTGGCGGCGGCCGTTCCTCGTGGCCGCCGGGAGCGGCCTGGCCCTCGGCCTGAGCATCTCCTCGGCCGACCCCTCCACGTTCGCCAATGCCCTGCTGGTGGCCGGCGGCCTGGCCGTCGGTGCCGGAGTGTCGAGCCGCCGGGCCGCCGTGGCCCACGCCGGCGGCATCGTCTGCACGGTCGCCATCGGTATCCACCTGGCCACCGCCGGCGTCACGGCCGGCGAGGCCTACGCCGGCCCCGTCGCCGCCCAGCTGCTGGTGGCCGGATGGGCGGCCCGCCGCCGGGACCCGGCATGCAGTTCCTGGGCGGCCTACGTCCCTTCCGTCGCACTGCTGGGCGGGCTTGCGCTCATCGAGCGGCTGGCCGGCGGCGCCGGCTGGCACGCTCTGGCGGCCGGTGCCGTGGGCCTCACCGCCGTTGCCGTGGGTGGCGGGCGACGCCTGGCCGGTCCCATGGTGGTCGGCACTGCGTTGCTGGTGGTGGTGACGGTGCAGGAGTCCCTCGGCGCGCTGGCCGGCGTGCCCACCTGGGCCTGGCTGAGCCTGGGCGGGACCATCCTCCTCGGAGTCGGCGTCGCCCTCGAGCGCAGCGACACGTCGCCGGTCGAGGCCAGCCGGCGCATCGTCGACGTCGTCGCCGAGCGATTCGGGTGAGCAACACCCGGGGTGCCGACCTGACCACTCCCTGACCGGTCCCTAAGCTCGCGCCGGATGTTCCGACGGATGCTTCTCCTCGTGGTCGCCGGCCTGGCCGTGGCCGGGTGCTCACGGTCGGAGCCCGTCGCCTTCACCACCCAGGCGACGAATCTCCAGGCCCCGAAAGCGCCGGCGGAGGTGGTGCTCGCCCCTGTGCCTCCGGTCGGACCGATCTCCTTCACCGCCACTGCGTTCGACCTGCACGCTGCAGGTCGGGTCGACCCGGCTGCGTCCGACGCAGCCCGGGCCGGCGTGCTGGACACCCTCAACCGCTACCTGGAGGCGGCCGTGCTCGAACCCCTGCGCTCCGGCGGCCCGGCGGGCGACCTGACCCCCCTCTTCACCTCGCCCGCCGTCGAGCGGGTCATGGCCGGTCCCGACCGGTTCGCCTTCATCGACGAGAACCTGCCCGCCGTCAGCGACCTGCGCCAGGAAGCGGCGGCGGCCGGGCTGAACGCGCTGGCCGGCCCCGATGGGATCATGAGCGTGGTGACCGCCGACCTCGACCTGCGCCTCATCGGCCATGTCGCCGGCGCGCCGGTCAGCGTGGTCCGCACCGGCGAGCTCGTCCTGGTGCCGGAGGGTGGCACCTGGCGGATCGACGCCTACGACATCAGGGTCACCCGCACCGTCGGTACGGACACGACGTCCACCACGGTCCGATCGTGAGGCGGCTGCTGGCGGCTGCCGTCGTCCTTGGGATCAGCGTTGGCTGCGTCACCCCGTCGAGCCCGTCGATCGGCCAGGCCGCCGTCGAGGTCATCAAGGTTGAAGAGGGCCGATTTCAGCCCCGGCCCGGGAAGCCGGTGTTCGTGCTGGTGATGGGCGACGACGCCCGCCCGGGCGAGACACAGTCGCGGGGCGACGCCCTGCACCTCATCGGCATCAACCCCGAGGCAGGCCAGGCCACCATCCTGAATATCCCCCGGGACACCTGGACCAACATTCCCGGACGGGGCATGGACAAGATCAACGCCGCCCACTACTACGGCGGGCCGGCGCTCCAGGCCAGGGCGGTGGGGGCCCTGGTGGGCGTCGACATCCCGATCGTCCTCAGCACCGGCTTCGTGGGCCTGGTCGCCATGGTCGACGAGCTGGGTGGTGTCGACGTCGACGTACCGGTTCCTATGAACGATCCGAAGTCGGGCGCCATGTTCGCGGCCGGCCGCGTCAGCATGGATGGGGGCTCCGCCCTGGCCTTCAGCCGTAACCGGAGCCTGGCCGGCGGCGACTTCACCCGCACCCAGAACCAGGGCATCCTCATCCTGGCCGGCCTGTCGAAGCTGCGGGCTTCCACGCCGAGCGCAGCCAATACCCTCCAGTGGATGGCCGTGCTGTCCCGCCACACCCGGTACGACGGGGTCGGCCTCGGCGAGCTGTACCGCCTCGGGCGCCTGGCGCTGTCGATCGACCCCGCCAAAGTCCGCAACGTGACCATGCCCGGCACCACCGGGTCGGCCGCCAACCAGTCGGTGGTCTTCGCCGGCGGCTCCGCCCCCGGCCTGTTCGCCGACTTCCGGGACGACGCCATCCTTCAGCGCAGCTGAGCGCCATCCTTCAGCGCAGCCGACCGGAGCTCGCAGGGCTGTCGTTGTGCTCCGGGAGGTTACGTCGGGCGGGATCCCGCCCGTGCCGGCTCCGGCTGGTCCCGGCGGCTGATCAGGAAGACCAGGAGCATGGCCAGGCCCATTCCCACCGCCACCCCGGCACCGGCGAGCGCCCAACCGGGTACACCGGAGTTGTCATCAACGGACACGCCGGGAGCGTCGAGGAGCAGTGAGGCGGAGTAGATGTCCTCGGAGTTGGTAATGCTGTTCCCGTTCCGGCTGTCCTGCCACGCCATGTAGACGCCGTCGTTGGCGGAAGCGATGCCGACAGTGAAGTGGCTGTGGACGTTGTTGGAGAACACGCCGATGCTGCGATCGGCGGACCGGTCGCTGATCCGGACGTTCTTGCCGAATGTGAGCCCTCCGTCGGAGGATGACGCGTAGTACACGTCGGTCATGCCCCCGCCGTTGAACGGCGCACTGCTGGACTGAGTCTCGGGCGCCGGGCTGTTGCGGAAGTCGTACCAGGCGATGTCGACCCGACCGTTGGGAGCGACGGCGATGCCCGGGTTGTAGTGCTGGGTATTCGGCGAGGCGGCGTCGTCGTTGACCGTCACCCGTTCGCCCCAGGTCTGCCCGCCGTCGCGGGAGACCCGGAGGAGGATCTCATTGTCGTCCTCGAGCCCCGGCCGGGTCTTGGCGTTGCCGTACCAGGCCAGGTAGAGGTTGCCCGATCCTGGGTCTGCGGTCAGCGTCTGCTTGCGGTTGTGGCCGAAGCCGGCGCTGCCCTGGTCGATGACCACCGGCGGCGACCAGGTCTTCCCCTGGTCCTTGGACTGGCGGTAGGAGAGGGGCCGGACCAGCGGCTCATTGGCCGGCGAGCCGGCCGGCGGCGGCGGGGCGTACCCGCCGCCGGGAGTGACAGCGTGGACGACCCCGTCAGGCGTGACCGCCAACCTGGGGTCGTAGCCGCCCTGGGCCTCGGCTTCGGCCAGGTCGATGGCCGGGCCGAACGTCTTTCCGCCGTCGGTGGAGGCGGCGGTCATCGAGCGTGCCTTGGAGCCCGTCGAGCTCTGGATCCAGCCGACGTAGACGTTGGCCGGAGTCTCCGGATCGAGGGTGATCCGCCCCCGGCGGTTGTTGATGGTCTTGGCGTCCGATTCGGTCACTGTGTAGGCCATGGTGGTGGTGAAGCTCCGGCCGGCGTCCTCGGAGCGGGCCACGAACAGGGGGCGGGGGCGCTCGGCCCGGTTGATGGAGGCCTTGGCCGGGTCGGCGGCAGTGAAGGCCAGGTACAGCACGCCTTCGCTGTCGAAAGCGGCGGTGACGTACGGGCCGTTGACCGCGTAGTCGGAGTTCCAGCTGTAGGGCTTCATCATGGGATCGCCGCCCGGTGCCCAAGTGCGGCCCCCGTCACCGGAGATGTGGACATTGACCCCGAAGCCCCCGTAGACGTCGGTCTCCGCTATCACCAGCTCCCCGGTTTCCGGATGGCGGGCGATCTGTGGTGACGAATGGGCCCGGGTCGGGTTCGGGTTTGTGGTGACCTGCACCGCGTTGGTGACCACCGGCTTCACGTCGGCGCCATTCTCCTGCGCGCCGACCGGCGTAGACACCAGGACCAGCGCGGCCACGGCGAACAAACGAGTGAGGGGACTTCCTAGCCACGACGACCTCCAGCAGATGGTTCGTTCGCAATACTGGCTGATTCGGAGGGGCCGCGGTAAGTGCAGCTCACATAGAGCGACCGCCCTGGCCGGTTTTCGCCCTCGGTCCTAGGTGTCGGTCGCTGCGGCCGTTGGCGAAGCGGGGCTGCTTCATGTCCGTCAGCTCGTCGAGGTTGTAGTCGGGGAAGTGGATCTGGTGGGCGATCCGGGAGCCCATGCCCGGGTTTGTCGGTAGGACCGAGAGGAACACGTCCATCTTGTCCTTGTAACCGGCGAGGATGACCAGCAGGTCATCGCGGTTGTTCTCCATGATCCGGAGCAGGATCTCGATGGTCTGCTGGCCGTAGTCCCGCTCGTTCTCCTGGCCGTACAGGTAGTAGCTACCGTCGATGAATACGGGTCTTCACGGGTACGAGCCCGACCAGCACCTCGTCGAGCCGGTCGAGGACCCTCCTGCTCCACCCGTTCCTGCTCCTCGGCCGCCTTGGCGGCGAGCTCTTTCTGGGGTGGGATGCCGGAGCCGCGAGGATGACTCCTATCCGGGGCGTCCGGGGCCCTCAGCCGGGCCGGAGGAGCCGGCGCAGGGGCTTGCCGCCGGCGGTTCGGGGGATGGCGTCGGTCACGATCACCTGGCGGGGCAGTTTGGCCGCCGAGAGGCGATCGGCGGCGAAGGCCCGCAGCTCGGCCAGGTCGGGCGCTTCTCCGAGCTCCCGAGGCACGACGTGGGCCACCACCCGCTCGCCCCACTCTGGGTCGGGCGCCCCCGTGACGCACACCTCGGCCACGCCCGGGTGTAGCGCCAGCACCGCCTCGACCTCGCTCGGACTGACTTTGACCTCCCCGGTGACGATGAGATCGCGCAACCGGTCGACGACGTGCAGCCGGCCGTCGCCGTCGATCATGCCGGCGTCACCGGTGCAGAGCCAGCCGTCGGCGCTCAGCGCCGCCGCCGTGTCCCGGGGCGCCAGCCGGTAGCCCCGCATGACGGTGGGAGAGCGCACGAGGATCTCGCCACCTTCCGCCACCGACAGCTCCACGCCGGCGAGGGGATGGCCGTCATGGACCACGCCACCCCAGGTCTCGGTCAGCCCGTAGGTGGCGACGATGTTGGGCCCCTGCTCGCGTACCGGTCCGCCGCCGAGCAGGATGCGACGGAAGCGCCCGAGGTCGGCACCGGCCTCGTGCAGGCGACGGACCATGGTCGGCACCAGTGAGACCAGGGTGGCATCGGACGTGGCCACGGTGGCCACGTCGAACCCGCCGGCGACGGTGACGGGCGTGTCCGTGACCCAGGCCCGGCCCAGCACGGCCAGCCCGGCCACGTAGTGCAGTGGCAGGCAGGCCAGCCATCGGTCGCCCGGCCCGAGCGCCAGCGCCTCCCCGACCGCCGCAGCCGACGCGGCCAGGCCGTCCCACGTGAGCTCCACGCCCTTGGGCACGCCGGCGGTGCCCGAGGTGACCACCACCGCGGCCACGTCGGGCTCCACTCCCTCGTCGGGTCGCATCCGGGCGACGATCGCGTCCACCTCGGCTTCGGGCGCGCGCGGGTCGAGGACCAGCACGGCGTTGCCGGCGTCCCATGCCGATCGGATGGCCGCGGCCGCCTCAAGCGGGGGCCGGCGCACCGGGATCAGCCGGCCGGTCCCGCGAGGCGACATGCCCGCCACCGTACGGGCTTCGCCCCGCTGAACCGGTGACACTCAGTGCGATATATGACACCAGGTGTCACCGGTTCGGGGCTGTGACGCCACCGATTCACCGCTTCTTCTTGGGCACCTTCTTCATGGCCCGGTGCACGACGCGGCCTTGCTGGCTCTCCGCCGCCTTGGCCCAAGGCTCCTTGGCGGACTCCGCCAGCTCGCCCTGCAGCTTGAGGTAGCTGGCCACCCGGTCGCGGTCGAGCCGGCCGTCCTCGACGGCGGCGACCACCGCGCAGCCCGGCTCACCGGCATGGCGGCAATCGCGGAACCGGCAGTCCTGCCCCAGAGCCTCGACGTCGGGGAAGGCCAGGGCCACGCCGCCCTCGGCTCCAGTGAGGCCCACCGACCGCAGGCCGGGCGTGTCGATCAGCACCCCGCCACCGGGGACCACGAGCAGGTGGCGGGACGACGTGGTGTGCCGACCCTTGTGGTCACCCTCCCGCACCGCCCCGATGGCCTGGGCGTGCTCGTCGCTGAGCAGGCGGTTGACCAACGTCGACTTCCCCGCCCCCGAGGGGCCGAGCAGCACGGCTGTGCGGTTGGGGCGCAGGTGGGCCAGCAGGTCGTCGACGCCCCGGCCGCTGGCCGCGCTGGTGGTCACCACATCGACGCCCACGGCGCGGGCGGCGACGGTCTCGGCCAGCAGGTCGGCGTCGGCGGTGGCGTCGGCCTTGGTGAGGATCACCACCGGCCGGGCGCCGCTGTCCCAGGCCAGGACCAGCTCGCGCTCGATCCGGTTGAGGTTGAGCGGGCGGTCGAGGGAGGCGACCACGAAGACCACGTCGATGTCGGCTGCCAGCAGCTGGCCCTCACGCTCGAGGGCCGACCAGCGGGGGAGGACGACGTCGACCGCCGGCTCGGGGTCGGTGCGGAGGGCGACCCAGTCGCCCGTGGTGGGCAGGACGGGTGCCGCGGCTCGCAGCTGGCCGCCGGCGGTGCGGACGGTGCAACGGTCGCGGTCGACCCGACCGACGCGAGCGGGTTGGTGATGGGGCTCGGCGACGGCGGCGTAGAGGGCGGCGACCCGGTCGTCCCAGCCGAGGGGGACGAGCGCGTTGACCTCCATGGCTGCCTTTCACCGACGGGTCGGGCTCTCCCGGGCCTGCGGCCAGGGTAGCCTGCCACTTCGTAGGAGTGATCGCTCTAGGAGTACAAGCGCCCATGGATGACGACATGCCCGACTGGGAGCCGCGGGGCGAGTGGCGGGACATCCGCTACCAGGTGGCCGAGGGCATGGCCAAGGTCACCATCAACCGCCCCGAGGTCCGCAACGCCTTCCGCCCACTGACGATCGTCGAGCTGACCTCCGCCTTCGACCTGGCCCGGGACGATCCCGAGGTCGGCGTCGTCATCCTCACCGGCGAGGGCCCACTGGCGTTCTGCTCCGGCGGCGACCAGAAGGTCCGCGGCGACGACGGCTACAAGGACGACCGGGGCGTGGGCCGGCTCAACGTCCTCGACCTCCAGATTCAGATCCGCCGGCTGCCGAAGCCGGTGGTGGCCATGGTGGCCGGCTACGCCATCGGCGGCGGTCACGTGCTGCACCTGGTGTGCGACCTCACCATCGCCGCCGACAACGCCCGCTTCGGCCAGACCGGTCCCCGGGTCGGCTCCTTCGACGGCGGGTACGGGGCCGGGCTATTGGCCCGCACCGTGGGCCAGAAGAAGGCCAAGGAGATCTGGTTCCTGTGCCGCCAGTACGACGCCCAGGCCGCCCTCGACATGGGGCTGGTCAACGCCGTCGTCCCCCTCGACCAGCTGGAGGCCACCACGGTGGCCTGGTGCCGGGAGATGCTGGCCCACAGCCCGCTGGCCATGCGGCTCATCAAGGCCTCCTTCGCCGCCGACACCGACGGACTGGCCGGCGTCCAGCAGCTCGCCGGCGATGCCACCCTCCTCTACTACCTGTCCGAGGAGGCGCAGGAGGGTCGCGACGCCTACGTCGAGAAGCGGCCGCCCGACTTCTCCCGCTTCCCGAAGCGGCCGTGAACAGCCCGGGAGGCTGTTCCCAGCAGTGCATGCCGGGCCCCTCCACGGGGGCCCGGTGACGACGCTCGCCCACTGGGTACAAGGCGCCCGGCCCCGCACGCTGGGCGCCGCCGTCTCGCCGGTGCTGGTCGGCACCGCAGTGGCGTTTCGCTACGGCGACATCGTGTGGTGGCGGGCCGGCTTCTGCCTGCTCCTGGCCGTCGCCCTGCAGGTGGGCGTGAATTACGCCAACGACTACTCCGACGGCGTGCGCGGGGTCGACACCCAGCGCCGGGGCCCTGTGCGCCTGACCGCCTCCGGCCTGGCCCCGCCGGCCCGGGTCAAGCGGGCGGCCATGCTGGCCTTCGCCGTCGGCGGGCTGCTCGGGATCGTGCTGGCGGTGGCGGTCGACTGGCGCCTGGTCATCGTCGGAGCGGTGTCGATCCTGGCCGCCGCGCTCTACTCCGGCGGGCCGAAGCCCTACGCGTCGTCAGGGTTGGGCGAGGTGATGGTGCTGGTCTTCTTCGGCTTCGTGGCCACGTGCGGGTCCGCCTACGTGCATCTCCAGCGGGTGCCGTGGCTGGCCGTGGGCGCCGCCGTGCCGGTCGGCCTCCTGGCCTGCGCCATCCTCCTGGTCAACAACCTTCGCGACGTCGACTCCGATGGCGACGTGGGCAAGCGCACCCTGGCCGTGCGGATCGGCAAGGCTCGCACCCGGGCGCTCTACCGGGCCAGCATT
The DNA here is from genome assembly GCA_038214685.1 of Acidimicrobiales bacterium. GTDB lineage: Bacteria > Actinomycetota > Acidimicrobiia > Acidimicrobiales > AC-14 > CADCTB01. The sequence goes on along the minus strand of JBBQRO010000013.1, from coordinate 26,736 downwards.
GTCCTGTCCGTGCTGGCAATCATCGGCCTTGCCCCGACCGCTCCCGGGGCGCTTCTGGGACTGGCTGCGATCCCCCTGGCCGTGCCGCCGTTGCGGATCGTGGCGTCAAGGACCGACCCGCCGTCGCTGGTCCGGGCCCTCGTCGCCACCGCCCGACTCCAGCTGGTTCTGTCGGTGTTGCTGGCCGTCGGGCTGGCCCTGTGACGACGCTGACTGAGCACCGGGTGCGGCTCCCGCTGCGCCTCCCGCTGGGTGGCATGCCCCACAGGACGGTCACGCTGCTGGAGGGACCGGCCGGATGGGGCGAGTGGTCGCCGCTGCCGGGCTACCCGTCGGACCCGGTCGTGTGCCGGCGGGCGGCCGAGGAGGCGGCCACCACGCCATGGCCGCCGGCGGTGCGCTCCCGCGTCAGGGTCAACGCCCTGGTGCCGGCGGTCACTGCGCCGACGGCCGCCGCCCTGGCCGCGGGGCTGGTCGACGTCAAGGTCAAGGTCGGTGTCGACGTCGCCTCGGCCGAGGTCGACAGGGTGGCCGCCGTCCGCGACGCCATCGGGCCCGGGGGGCGGCTGCGGGTCGACGCCAACGGGGCGTGGGGCGTCGACCAGGCGGTGGCCATGATCGAGCGGCTGGCCCCGTTCGACATCGAACTGGTGGAGCAGCCGGTCGCCTCGTTGGCGGACCTCGCCGAGGTGCGCCGGCGGGTCGACATCCCCGTCGCCGCCGACGAGTGTGTGCGCGACCTTGCCGACGCCCGGCGCCTGGCCGCCCTCGGCGCGGCCGACGCCTTGGTGGTCAAGGTCCAGCCCCTGGGAGGCATCGCCGCCACCTTGGAGGTGGTGGAAGCCGCCGGCGTGCCCATCATCGTCTCGTCGATGTACGAGACGTCGGTGGGCCTGGCCGCCGGCCTGGCCTTGGCGGCTGCGCTCGACGAGCTGCCCTTCGCCTGCGGGCTGGGCACCGCCCACCTGCTCGCCGCCGATGTGGTGGCCGACCCGCTGGTGCCGATCGACGGCTGGCTGGCCGTGCGCCGGCCCGTGCCCGACCCCGGGCTGTTGGCCCGCTACCGGGACGGGACGGGCGGGTGAAGCACGAGGAAGGCGGCCAGCAGGCGGTGGAAGCTGACCGGTCGCTGGAGATGGGCGGCGTGGCCGGCGCCGGCCAGCGCCACCGCCTGGGCGTTGACCCCGATGGCGTCGGCCATCTCCTCGGCGAGATGGGCGTAGCGGACGTCGTCCTGGCCGGCCACCGCCAGCACCGGCATCGCCAGCTCGTCCAGCCGGTCCCAGAGCGGCTCCTGCACGCCCGTGCCCAGCCGGCGCAGGGCGGTGGCCAGGCCGGCGGGGGCGTTGGCCAGCCGGCCGGCGAGGTCCTCCGGCTCGGGCTCCAGGGTGGCGAACATGGGCTGGGCCAGCCACCGCTCGAGGAAGGCCGCAGTCCCGACGCGCTCGATCTCCCCGGCCAGCTCCTCGTCTGCCGCCCGACGCGCCGCCCGCTCGCCGGCGTCGGCCAACCCGGGCGAGGCGCCGACCAGCACCAGGGCCTGCACCAGGTCGGGGCGGTCGAGGGCCAGGCGCAGGCACAGTCGTCCGCCCATCGAGTAGCCCACGTAGGTGGCCGCTCCTCCCGCCTCACCGATGGCTGTTGCCGTCTCGGCGAAGTTCATTTCGACCGCCCCCGAACCGCCGTGGCCGGGCAGGTCAACCCGCACAACCTTGAAGGTCTCCGACAGCGCCTCGGCCATGCGGTCCCACGACCGCAGGGCCTGGGTGAACCCGTGCACCAGCACGAGCCGGTCCGGCCCGTGCCAGTCGAAGGCGCGGTGCAGCGCAGCGGGCATGGTGGGATTCTCGCGTGAGCCAGGCCGACCTCAACACTGCGCTGGTTCGCACGCTGGTCGACGAGTGGGCCCGGGGCGGGGTCACGATCGCCGCGGTCAGCCCCGGCTCGCGCTCGACGCCCCTGGCGCTGGCTCTGGCCGCCGATGACCGCATCGCCGTGCACGTCTTCCTCGACGAGCGGTCGGCGTCGTTCTTCGCCCTGGGCGCAGCCAAGGCGTCGGGCCGTCCCGCCGTCGTGCTGTGCACATCGGGAACGGCGGCCGCCGAGTTCCACCCCGCGGTGCTTGAGGCCTTCCACGCCCGCGTGCCGATGATCGTCTGCACCGCCGACCGGCCGCCCGAGCTGCGCGACACCGGCGCCGGCCAGGCCGTCGACCAGCTCAAGCTCTACGGCGACGCAGTGCGCTGGTTTGCCGAGGTCGGCGCCCCGTCGGAGGCCGACGCCGATGGTCCGTACTGGCGCTCGGTGGCCGCCCGGTCGGTGGCCGTGGCCGGCGGGCCGCCCGCCGGCCCCGTCCACCTCAACCTGGCCTTCCGGGAACCGCTCCTGCCCTCGGGCGCCGACGTGGTGCTGCCGCCGGGTCGGGCCGAAGGCGCGCCCTGGGTGGCGTCGGCCGCCCGCCGGCCCGGCCCGGCCGCCGCCGACGTGGACCGCTTGGCCTTCCTCGTTGCCGCCGAGGTGCGCGGCGCCATCGTGGTGGGATGGGGCGCCGGCGTCGACCCCGAGGCGGTCGAGCGGTTCTCTGCCGTGTCCCGGTGGCCGATCCTGGCCGACCCCATCTCCGACGCCCGCCAGGGACTCCACGCCATCTCCACCTACGACGCCCTTTTGCGCTCGCCGGCGGTGGCCCGGTCGCTGCGCCCCGACGTGGTCGTCCGGCTCGGCGCGCCCCTCACCGGGAAGCCGGCCACCACCTGGCTCGACGCCTCCGTGCACCAAGTGGTCGTCGACCCCGACGGGGCGTGGCTCGACCCGCACCGGGCGTCGGCCGAACGCATCGTGGCCGATCCCACCGCCCTGCTCGACGCGGTCAGCGAGCGCGGGGCGGCCCGCAGCCAGTCGTTCTGGCTGTCGACGTGGCTGTCGGCCGAAGCCGTCGCCCGCCGCGACCTCGACCGCCTGCTCGACTCGTGGGCCGAGCCCTTCGAGGGGCGGGTGGCCCGTGACCTGGTGGCCGGACTCCCGACGGGCGCCACGCTCATCGTGGGTTCCAGCATGCCGGTGCGCGACGTCGAGTCGTTCGCCCGGCCTCGCTCCGGCGTCCGCTTCCTCTGCAACCGGGGTGTCAACGGGATCGACGGCTTCGTCTCCACTGTGCTCGGTGTGGCCGCAACCAGCTCCGCCGATCCCGTCGTCGCTCTCTGCGGCGACCTCACCTTTCTCTACGACGCCGGCGGTCTCCTCGGCGCGGCCCGTCGGGGCATCGACGTCACTTTTGTCGTGCTCGACAACGACGGCGGCGGCATCTTCAACTTCCTCCCTCAGGCCTCCGCCGGCCTCGACGGCCACTTCGAGACCCTGTTCGGCACCCCTCAGGGTGTCGACCTGGCCGCGCTGGCCGCCGTCCACGGCATCGGGACGGAGCACGTGACCGAGGCCGACGGCCTCATGTCCGCGGTCGACCGGGCGGTGCAGGCGGGCGGTGTCCGTCTGGTCGTCGTCCGGACGGACCGGGTCGACAACGTGGCCCGGCACCGGCAGGCCTGGCAGGCGGTATCGATCCCCGGCAGCGTCGGGCCGGCTTGAGCATCGTCGACGGCGCCCGCCGGCATCCGGTGGTGTCGGCGGTCGTGACCACCTACCTCGTGGCGTGGGCGGTGTACGGGCTCGTGGCCGGATCCCGCAACGCTGCGTCGTACTTGGTGACCGTCACCGCCATAGCCCTGGCTATCGCCGCCGCGGACGCCCGGGTCCACTTCAGTCTTCTCGTCCTGACCGGACCGCCATTTGGGGCTTGGGCCACCTCGCCGGCGGCCTCGTCGCCCTCGACGGCCCCGGCGACCGGATCCTCTACAACGCCGTCTTCCTGCGATGGGGCCACTTCGACAACGTGGTGCACGCCATCGGATTCGGAACGGCGGGCATCGCCATCTGGGAGGCCACCCGGTCCTGCTGCCGGCCGAGCCCGGCCACCGACTGGGAACCGCCATCGTCGTCAGCCTGCTCGGCCAAGGGGTCGGGGCGTTCAACGAGGTCGTCGAGTTCTGGTCGACCCACCTACTGGCGGCCACCAACGTGGGCGGCTACGAGAACACGGGCCGCGATCTGGTGGCCAACCTCCTGGGCAGCGCAGTGGCGGGCTAGTGGGTCAGCCGCCGGCCCGCCGTCGTATCAGCAGCACCCCATCGCGCACCGTCGCCATGACACACGTCACCCGGTGGTCGTTGCGCACCAGGTCGTTGAACGCCCGGATGGCGACGGTGTCGTCGGTCTGGTCGTCGGGGTCGAGCACACGCCCGCTCCACAAGACGTTGTCAGCCACGATCAGGCCCCGCTCGGCCAGTAGGGGCAGGACGGCGTGGTAGTAGTTGGCGTAGTTGGTCTTGTCGGCGTCGATGAAGACGAGATCGAACCGGCCGGTGAGACCGGCGATCGTCTCCACCGCCGGCCCCACCCGGATCTCGATGTGTTCGGCCCACGGGCTGGCGTCGACATGGGCCTGTGCCGTCGCGGCCCGCTCCGCATCCAGCTCGCAGGTGATGATGCGCCCATCGGGCGGCAATGCGCCGGCCATCGACAGGGCCGAGTAGCCGGTGAAGCACCCAATCTCCAGGATCCGGCGGGCGCCCGACAGCCACACCAGGGTCTCCAGGAACCGGCCCTCCAACAGCCCCACCATCATCCCGTGTGCGTCCTGGGTCGACCGGGTCTCCGCGGCCACCGCGCTGAGCAGCGGGTGTTCGGGCGTGGTGTGCTCGACGGCGTAGGCCTCGATCTCGGGCGGGACCACACCCGTCACTGCGTGGCCTCCAGGCCCTCGACGCCGGCGGGCCCCAAGGTGGCTGTGTGCTCCCAGTGGGTCAGTCGGGCGGTCACCCGCCGAGCCTACGGCGCCTCGCTACCCTCGGCCGGGTGACCGACGCTTCCCCCCGGCCCCGTGACAGCCAGCGGGCCCGTCTCTACCGGGCCGAGGGGGAGGTCGACGCCGGCCGCCGCCTGCCGACGGTGGAGCGGATGCAGGCCTGGGTCGACGGCCTGGTGGCCACCGACTGGTTTGTGGCCCGGTGGAGCGCCCGGTCCTTCGAGGTCCGCCCCGGCTTCGGACATCGTCGGGCCACCGCCGATGAGAACGGCGTCCTCCAGATGCCCAAATGGGCCCGCAGCGAGCTGGTGCTCCTGCATGAGGTGGCCCACTGCCTGACGCCGACCGCCTTCGCCAGCCACGGCCCGGAGTACGCCGGCGTGCTGCTGGCCCTGGCCCGCCGGGGCATGGGCCCGGCCACCGCCCAGGCGCTCGAGGACGCCTTCGCCCGCCAGCGGGTGCGGTGGACCTTGGCCGCCGTGCCCGACGGGAGGGCCCGGCACCGCAGTGGTGCCAACTGCTGAATCGGGGCCCGAGGTCGAGTGTGGGCGATTCGCGGTCATATTCGACACCGAATCGCCCAGACTTGTCCTGGCGGGGGAGCTGGCCGGCCGAGAAGGAACCGCTGGCTGCACTACGGCACCTGTAGCCCGAGGCGGCGGTTCAGCTCTCGGTGAGGGCCGAGCGCATGGCGGCCAACTTGGCTTCGGTCTCGTCCCACTCGGCGTCGGGGTTCGAGCCGGCCACGATGCCCGCCCCGGCCACCAGCCGGGCCCGGGTGCCATCGAGAGTGGCGCTGCGCAGCGCCACCGCCCAGTCGCCGTCACCCCGGGAGTCGACCCAACCCACCGGGCCGGCGTAAAGGCCCCGGTCGAAGCCCTCCAGCTCGGCGATGGCGGCCAACGCCGCGGCCTGGGGCACCCCGGCCACCGCCGGCGTGGGATGAAGCAGGGCGGCCACGTCGAGGGCGGACATGGCCGGATCGCGGAGGCGGCACCTGACCGTGGTGACCAGATGGGCCAGGGTCGACAGCCGTACGACGTCGGGGCCGTCGGCGTCGGGCGATAGGTCGGACAGCGGGCGGAGCTTGTGGCGCACGTCGTCGACCACCATGCGGTGTTCGGCCTGCTCCTTGGCCGACGCGGCCATGGTGGCCACCAGCCGGCGGTCGTCGCCGGCCGAGACGCCCTGGGCCACGGTGCCCGCCATCGGCCGCGACACCACGTCGACGCCCCGCCGGCGGGCCAGCAGCTCAGGGCTGGCCCCCACGTAGGAGCCGGCGGCGTAGGTGAAGCACGACGGCTGTTCGTGTCGCAGCCGGTCGACAACGGTGGCCACCTGAAGCGGGCGGTCGACGTCGACGGTCACCTCCCGGGCCAGCACCACCTTCGCCAGCCGCCCCGACGCGATGCGCGCCAGCGCCTCGTCGACGGCTGCCGCCCACGCCCGCCGGTCGACGTGCCCCGCCGTCGGGAGCGACGGGGCCGGCCAGGCGTGTGCCCGGTCGTCGGAGGGGCCGATTTCGGTCACCCACGCCAGCCCGCCGGCGGTCCGGCCGGCGATGCGGGCCGGGATGACCAACTGGCCCGAGCCGTCGAAGCCGAGGGCGCCCACCGCCAGCGGGCCCGTGCCGGACCCGGGCAACGGGTCGTCGCCGGCGATGTCGGCGAGCACGCCGGCGACGTCGTCGGCCGAGACCCGGGCGGCAACCCCCGACGTCGCCAGTCCGAAACCCTCGGCGAACCACGCGAACCCGCCTGTGCCCAGAGCGGTGAGGGGGTCGACGGCGGTGTCGAGGACCCACGTGCGACTGCGCAGACCGGTGCTCACCCTGGTCATCGGCGGGTCCCGGTGAGGAGCTGGGCGATGCCGGTGGACAGGGGCCGGCGGGCGGCGGCGCCGAAGCCCGACTCGGCCATCATGGCCACCATCCGGTTCGGGGGTGGCAGGTACGCCACCGACTTGGGGAGGTACTGATAGGCGTCGGCGTCGGAGAGCAGGCCGCCGACGAGCGGTACCACCCGGCCGAAGTACAGGCCGTGGCCCCAGCGCAGCACTGCGTTCTCGGGCTGGGCCACCTCGAGCAGGGCGACCCGGCCGCCGGGGCGCAGGACGCGAGCACACTCGACAAGGAACGGCTTGAGTGAGGCGAAGTTGCGCAGGGCGAAGCCGCAGACGATCCCGTCGATGGAGTTCGAGCGGAAGGGAAGGACCAGGGCGTCTCCCCGGACGAGAGGCGCCGTCGTGCGCTGGGCGGCGAGCATGCCGGCCGACCGGTCGACGCCGACGGGGCGGTAGCCCCGCTTGGCCAGCTCCCGGCACAGATCCCCTGTGCCGCAGGCCAGGTCGAGCACCTTCGAGCCGGGCGAGAGCTGCAGCGACTTCACCGTCCTGCGCCGCCAGCCCACGTCCATACCGAAGGTCAGTAGTCGGTTGAGCAGGTCGTATCGGGGGGCGATGGCGTCGAACATGGCGTCGACGGCCTTCACCTTGGCCGCGCCCTCTGGGAGGCCGGTCTCGCTCATGCCGACCACGCCTCGTCGGCCGCAGCGGCGTCGAGCTCACGCTGGTCGCCCACCGATTCGAGGTGCTCCTGGGCGACCTGGAGCAGGATGCGCTGGAAGTGGTGGGCCACCAGTCCGGCGACGGCGGGCAGGAGCGTGCGGAACGCCTCCACCAGCTGCTCGGCCTTCTCGTCTTCGGGCAGGTCGGAGGCCCGGAGGGGCTTGCGCACCCACGTGTCGAACATCTCCACCGCTTCGGTGGCCACCTCCCTGGTGACGGCGTGATGGTGGCGGGCCAGGGCGAAGAGCTCGGGCAGGGGCAGCCCGGCCTCGAGCAGGCGCATGCCGCCGGTGAGCATGTCGACGTCGGCCGGCGTAAAGCACGGCTCCCCGCCGACCACCCGGGGAATGAGCAGTCCCTCGCGCAGCAGCGAGTCGAGCATGGGCTGGGGCACGCCCACCCGGTCGGCCAGCTCCTCGATGCCGAAGCGCTCCTCGGCCCCTCCCTCGGCGTCGGCGGCGCCGGCCACGGCTGCGGCCAGGGGCTCATCCGCCGGGGCGAGCTCGCCGGCCAGGAAGCGACGGATGACGGCCAGGGTGAACCCCCGCCGTTGCAGCTGCTTGATGCGGGCGATACGGGTCAGGTGTTCGTCGTCGTAGAAAGCCAGGCGACCGTCGCGCCCGGGCGGGAGGAGCAGGTGCTGCTTCTGGTAGTACCGGATGGTGTCGACCGACACCTCGGCGGCCAGGGCCAGCTCCTCGACCCGCATCCTCATAGTGACCATTGTAGGAGCAATCACTCCCAGAGTCACACCGGGTACCGTCGACAAAGGTGAGCGGGAAGCGAGCCGGCGCCGTCGCCTTCGTGCTGGTCGTGCTGGCCGCCTGTGGCGGTGAGAGACAGAAGGAGGTCGCCTACCCCCTCGACGCCACCCTGCGGCTCAATCACATCCAGGTGGTTGGAACCCACAACAGCTTCCACGTGGCGCCGCCGCCGGGGCCCGATCTCACCCCGGCGCGCGACATCACCCAGGCCTCGCTCACCGTCCAGCTCGACCGCCAGGGCGTGCGCCAGATCGAGCTCGACGTCCACGCCGGCCGGAGTGGGGGTCTGGCCGTGTACCACGTCGATGGGGACGAGGGGACCAGGTGCCCGACGTTCGTGGCGTGCCTGCGGGAGGTTCAGGTCTGGTCGGAGGCCCATCCGGGCCACCTCCCGGTTTTCGTGCTGGTCGAGCCTAAGCACGAGCGTGGCGCGCTGGTCGACCCGCTGGTCGTCGAGGAGGAGGTGCGGAGCGTCTTCGCGCCCGGGCAGCTTCTGACGCCCGACGACGTCCAGGGCGACGCACCGTCGCTGGGCCAGGCCGTCCGGGAGCGGGGCTGGCCCCTCCTGGGGGCGACCCGCGACAAGGTCATGGTGGTGCTCAACGACGAGCTACCCACCCGGTCGGCCTACACCGCAGACGAGACGTCGCTGCGGGGCCGGGCCATGTTCGTGTACTCCGACCCCTCCAGTGCCCTGGCCGCCTTCATGAGCGTGCCCGATGCCCGGACCGGGGGGCCGCAGATCGACACCCTCGTCCGCACCGGCTACATCGTCAGGACGCGCGCCGACGACAGCGGGACCGAAGCCCGGGCCAACGACCCGTCACGTGCGGCGGCGGCCCTGGCGTCGGGGGCGCAGGTGGTCAGCACCGACTTCCCGGTGCCCGCCCCGTCGGGGTACGTCGTCGCCGCCCCCGGGACTCCGGCCCGCTGTAACCCGGTGACTGCGCCGCCGGGCATCACGTGCGCCCCGGGCGCCCTGGAAAGGCTGCCCTCCTGACCGGCCCGGAAGGCCGGTCCAACAAGCACTCACTGGTCGACCATCGTCAGACGGTGGACCAGTGACCGGCCCGGAAGGCCGGTCCAACAAGCACTCACTGGTCGACCATCGTCAGACGGTGGACCAGTGACCGGTCAGCCGGAGGCTGCGCCGCGAGCAGCGACGTGGGCCGCGACCTGGCGCTTGAGCCGGGCCAGGATGGCGGCCATGCCTCGCAGCCGTTGGGCAGAGATGGCCTCGGCCAGGCCCATCTTCATGTAGAAGTCGTTGGGCGTGGCCAGGACCTCCTCGGCGGTGACCCCGTCGAGACCGGTGTGGAGGATGCCGGCGAAGCCCCGGGTGGTGGGGGCCTGGTCGGGGACGTCGAAGTGGAGGTGCACCCGGCCTTCCGGGTCGACCTCGGTGGCCAGGAAGAAGGGCGTGGCGCACTCCGGCACCTGCTCCATCAGCTCCCGGTGTCCGCTCAGCTCCTCGGGCAGCGGCGGCACCTTCCGTGAATACTCGAGGAGGGCCTGCAGGCGCAGATCCTTGGGAGCGCCTCCGAAGAGGTCGACGATGCGCTGGAGGGCGGGCGGCGCAGCGCCCTGGGTCACGTCCATGCTCCATGATCCCACGGGTGGCAATTCTCGACCGTCGCAGTCGGGATTACCCCGCTAGGCTGACCGCACGACATCACCGCCACATCCAAGGAGGATGCCCCCATGCCCTCGGTTGCTCCCGACGACTCCCCCGAGCTCACCCAATACTCCAAGCCGGAGCTGCTCGTTACCACCACCTGGCTGGCCGAGCACCTGAACGACCCCGGGCTGGTGGTCGTCGAGTCCGACGAGGATGTGCTGCTCTACGACACCGGTCACGTCCCCGGCGCCATCAAGGTCGACTGGCACCTCGACCTCAACGACCAGGTCAACCGGGACTACGTCGACGGCAAGGCGTTCGCCGACCTCTGCTCCCGCAACGGGATCAGCCGCGACTCCACCGTCGTGTTCTACGGCGACAACTTCAACTGGTGGGCCGCCTACGCCCTGTGGGTGTTCAAGTTGTTCGGCCACGCCGACGTCCGCCTGCTCAACGGCGGCCGCATGAAATGGCTCCAGGAGGGCCGGGACCTGACCACCGACGTCCCCAAGGCCGAGCCCACCGACTACCCCGTCATCGAGCGTGACGACGCCCCGATTCGGGCCTTCCGCGACGACGTGCTGGCCCACGTCAACAAGGGCGGAAAGCTGGTCGACGTGCGCTCACCCGGGGAGTATTCCGGCGAGCTGCTGCACATGCCCGACTACCCCCAGGAAGGTGCCCTGCGCGGCGGCCACATTCCTGGGGCGGCCAGCAAGCCGTGGAAGAACGCGGCCAACGACGACGGCACGTTCAAGGACGCCGACGCCCTGCGGGCCATCTACGCCGACGAGATGGGCCTGAGCCCCGACGACGACGTGGTGGTCTACTGCCGCATCGGCGAGCGCTCCAGCCACACCTGGTTCGTGCTTCAGAACCTTCTCGGCTACCCGACTGTCCGCAACTACGACGGCTCGTGGACCGAGTGGGGCAACCTGGTGAAGGCCCCGATCGAGCGGTAGCCTCCGCGCCGCCCCCGAACTGGTGACACGTGGTGCGATATGTCGCACTGTGTGTCACCGGTTCAGCGGGGCGGCCTCCCGTGAGGGCAACGGTCACGGCTCGAGGCGGTAGCCCCGCCCGGGGACGGCCACCAGGGCGGCGCCGGCGGCGCCGAGCCGGGGCCGGAGCCGGGCGATGGCCACCTCCACCGCATGGGGATCGGCGCCGGTCGAGGTCCACATCTGCCGCACCAGGGCGGGCCGGGAGAACACGGTGCCGGGCCGGGCGGCGAGGGTGTCGAGCAGGGCTCGTTCCCGGCAGTTGAGCCGCACCCGCTCCTCGCCGACCAGGGCCACCAGCCCCTGGAGGACGACGTCGACCCCGGCCATCGGCACCGTGCGCCGGGCCGAGGCCAGGCACTCGCTGAGGGCCCGCACCAGCAGCCCGAGCCGGCCAACCTCGGGGACCAGCGGCGCCACGACGCCAGCCTCCAGCGCCCCGCGGGCGCAGACCGGGCCCACACAGGCGGCCACCACCCCCTTGCGGTTGAACGCGTCGCGCAGGTGCTGGTCGAGGCCGGCGCCGGCGGCCAGGGCGAACAGGTTCGTCACCGCCGGCGCCGCGGTGAAGGTCACCGCGTGGATCCGTCCGTCGACGACCGCCTGGACCAGGCGCAGCGCAGGGGCGGGGTCGTCGGGTGAGCGCCACTGGTAGACGGGTACCTCCAGCACCTGGGCGCCGGCGGCGGCCAGGGCGGTGGTGATCTCCGGAGCGGGCATGCCGTAGAGCTGGACCGCGACCCGGGTGCCGGCCAGCGGCTCGGCCTGCAGGTGGGCCAGGAGCTGGTCCATCTGTTCGTTCGCCGCGCTGCGCCACACGTCGAGCCCGGCGGCCTGCACGGCGCCGGCCGCCTTGGGCCCGCGGGCGACGATCCGGGTGTGGCGGAGGGCGTCGAGCAGGGCGTCGCCCAGGCCCCAGACCTGGGCGGCCTCGAACCAGGCCCGGATGCCGATCCCGGTGGTGGCGGCCAGGAAGTCCGGGGATCGTTCGACGAGGGCCACGGTGGCGGCGCGCAGGGCGTCGTCGGAGGCCAGGTAGGCGGTGGCGATCGCCGGACCGAACAGCACATCGGCGCCCCGCCGCCGCAGCAGCTCGGCCTGCTCGTTGGCCCGGCGATCGGCGGTGATGCCCACCACGAAGCCGTCGAGGGGACCGTCGCTCATCCTTCCCAGCTTGCGCCGCCGGTGTGTCGGGGCTGTTTCCGGACGTCGGGACCGGGGCGAAACGTTGCTGAACGCAACCCTGCGCGCCCGTGAAGAGCGCGTGACGGTCCGCTCTCGGGGCGCTCGCTCCGAGGTGTGCGGAACGTCACTAACCGGACACGGCGGAGAAACCGGCGATTCTCGGACCACTCCTAGGTTGCTGGGCATGGACCGAAGATCGTTCCTCCGCCTGGCGGGCATGGCTGCGGCCACCCCTCCGGTTGGAGCCCTGCTGGCCGCGTGCGGCAACCCGCCGACGGAATCATCGTCGTCGCCGGCGGCTGCGCAGACGCCCAGCACCGCCCCGGGCGCAACGCCGAGCCCGACCGGCATCGACAGTGCCAACCGCAAGGTCAAGCTGGGCTTCATCGCCCTGACCGACTGCGCGTCGATCGTCATGGCCAAGGAGCTCGGCTACTTCGCCGAGCGGGGCCTCGACGTCTCGGTGGAGAAGCAGGCGTCGTGGGCTGCCACCCGCGACAACCTGCTCAACAACGAGATCGACGGCGGCCACGTCCTGTCGAGCATGCCGTTCTCGGTGGCCACCGGCGTCGGGGGCAACGGATCCCGGGCGCTCCGGGTGGCCATGAACCTGAACAACAACGGTCAGGCCATCACCCTGTCGAAGGACTACGCCGCAGTCGGCTACGGCGACCTCGAAAAGGCACGGGCCGCGCTGGTGGCCAGGACGCCGACGCTGGCCATGACCTTCCCCGGTGGCACCCACGACACGTGGCTCCGGTACTGGCTGAAGGCGGCCAAGGTCGACGCCAACATCCTCAAGATCATCACCATCCCACCCGCACAGATGGTGGCCAACATGAAGGTCGACGCCATGGACGGCTTCTGCGTCGGTGAACCATGGGGTGCCCAGGCTGTCGACCAGGGCATCGGTTTCACCCACATCAATACCCAGGACATCTGGAAGCACCACCCAGAGAAGTCCCTGGTCGTGACCGAGAAGTTCGCCACCGAGCGGCCTGACGTGCTCATGGATGTCATGGGGGCGATCCTCAAGGCCAGCCAGTGGCTCGACGACCTGGTCAACCGCAAGAAGGCGTCGGAGACGATCGGCGCCGCGTCCTATGTGAACGCCCCGCCGGCGGAAATCGAAGGGCGCCTGCTCGGCCAGTACACCCTGGGCCCCGGCATCCCCCCGAAGACCTATACCGACGACTACATGACCTTCTTCCGGGGCGGGCAGGTCAACGCCCCGCGGCGGGGCCACTCCATCTGGTTCATGTCCCAGTTCCGGCGCTTCGGGATCCTGAAGGCCGACCCGCCATTCCAGGAGCTGGCCGACACGCTGATCCTTCGCGACCTGTACGAGAAGGTGGCGGCCAAGGAGGGGGTCACCGTGCCCGACGACGACATGGCTCCCATCACCATCAAGCTCGACAACACCACGTTCGACCCGAAGAAGCCTCTCGAGGAGGTCAACCGCGTATGACCCTTGTCCATCCCACCACAACCACCCCCGAAGCCCCGGCGCTCCCGGGCGCCGACCCCCAGATTCCCAAGCCGCCGTCGCCGCGTTCGGCCCCCGCCGGGCGGGTCCTCCGGTTCTGCAGAGCGCAGGGTGGGCCTCTGTGGGGGGCTTGGTGATCGTGGCCCTGTGGGCCGTAGTGGCCCGCAGCTCCCCCGACCTGCCCGGCCCCGCCGAGGCGTTCACCGCCCTGCGCGAGCTGCTGCGGTACCCGTTCTACGACCTCGGCCCCAACGACAAGGGCATCGGCATCCAGTTGGGCGTGTCGCTGCTGAAGGTGTTCAGCGGCTTCGCCATGGCCGTGGTGATCGGCGTCCCCCTGGGGTTCCTCATCGGTGGGAGCAAGCGGGCGTGGGCCGCGGCCAACCCGATCATCCAGATCCTGCGCCCGGTGTCGCCGCTGGCCTGGTTCCCGATCGGCCTCGTCGTCCTCAAGGACGTCGGCAACGCCGCCATCTTCGTCGTCTTCATCACCTCCCTGTGGCCGACGGTGATCAACACCGCCTTCGGCGCCTCGTCGGTGCCGGCCGACCAGCGCAACGTGGCCCGGGTGTTCCAGTTCGGGCGACTGGCCTACGTGCGCCACGTGGTCATCCCCCACAGCGTGCCGTCGATCATCACCGGCATGCGCCTGTCGATGGGGATCGCGTGGATGGTGATCGTGGCGGCCGAGATGCTTTCGGGGAACACCGGCATCGGCTACTTCGTGTGGAACTCCTACAACGGCGGGAGCCTGGCCAACGTCATCGCCGCCATCGTCATGATCGGGGCGGTCGGCGTGATCCTGGACACGCTCTTCTTGGGCATCGGACGAAAGGTGGCGGCGTAATGCTCGAACTGAAGAACGTGTGGAAGTCGTTCAACAGCCAGGACGTGCTCAGGGGCATCGACCTCGACGTCGGCCAGGGCGAGTTCGTCTCCTTCATCGGCCACTCCGGCTGCGGCAAGTCCACCCTCATTAACGTGGTCGGGGGGCTGCTGGAGGCCGACAGCGGCCAGGTGAGCCTCGACGGCAAGGCCATCACCCGCCCCGGCCCCGACAGGGCCATGGTCTTCCAGAACTACTCCCTCCTGCCCCGCCTCAGCCTGTTGGCCAACGTGCGGGAAGCGGCCCGGGCCGCCCGCCCCGAGCGGTCGGGGGCCCAGACCGACGAGGTGGTGGAGCGGTACCTGAGCGCCGTTGGGCTGTGGGAGCACCGCAACAAGCGCCCAGCCCAGGTGTCGGGCGGCATGCAGCAGCGCACGGCCGTGGCCCGCGCCTTCGCCGTCAGCCCCCGGCTGCTGCTGCTGGACGAGCCGTTCGGGGCGCTCGACGCCCTGACCCGCGCCCGCCTCCAGCAGCAGTTGGTGGATCTCTGGCAGCACGAATCCTCCACCGAGACGGTGCTCATGGTCACCCACGGCATCGACGAGGCCATCCTGCTGGCCGATCGCATCGTGGTCATGGGCAACCCCCCCAGCCGGTCGATCATCGACATCATCCCTGTCGACCTGCCCCGCCCGCGCGACCGGGCCAGCGTGATCGACGAGCCCGCCTTCCGCCTGGTGCAGGAACGGCTGATGGCCCTCCTCACCGCCGAGGAGCCGGCCGCAGCCTGAACCGAGTGGGCACAGGGTGGCGACCCTGGGGCGCTACTGTCCCCCCGTGCCGATCGGAGTCGTCATCGGGCTGGGCTCGGCCATCCTCACCGCCCTCGTCACCGAGATCTACTGCCACAGGTGCCTGGCCCATCGTGCGTTCCGGGTCAATGCCGCGTTCGCCTCGGTGCTCGACACCTACTTCCTGGTGATCGTCGGCACGTATCCCGAGACCTGGGCGGCCGTCCACCGGCTGCACCACCGGTACGCCGACACGCCGCTCGATCCCCACTCGCCCCGGCAGCGCCGGGCATTGACGGTGCTGGCCGGATCCGCCTACCTCTTCGCCAAGGCCCGCCCTCGGGTGCCGGCGGGCCCTCCCCGGGGCGGGCGGATCTTCGTGCTCCGCGGCCTCGTTGTCGCCCTTTACCTCGTCATGTTCGGACCGATGCAGGTGCTGGTGATGGTCGCCGTCCACCTGGTCTGCTATCTGGGCATCATGGGCATGGTCAACGCGGTCGGGCACCTCTACGGTCGGAAGACCCACGCCGACATCCCCGGCTTCGACATCGCCTGGCTGGCCGTCCCGCTCCTGGGCCACGGGTACCACAACTCACATCACGCCCATCCCGCCGCAGCCCGTACCGGTCTGCTTGATCCGGTCTGGCCCCTGCTCCGCCTGCTCGGCGCGCTGCGGCTGGTGGAGCTCGACGGTGGGCACGCCGGCACGCCGGGCCGGGACTGTTGCCGGGCGTCGGTGGGGGCGTCGGTGGGGGCGCCGCCAGCCTGAGGCTCAGTGATCGGCGCCGGCGGTGTGAGGCTGGAACACCAGCTTGCCGGTGCGACTGTCGCCCCGCTCGATGCGGATGGCCAGTTGGCCGTTGCCGAAGGTGGCCGAGGCCGGGCCGCCGAACCCGTCGGGCACGGTGACCATGCGCTCGTAGGGGCCGTAGTGCCACTCGTGGCTGATGTAGTCCTTCTCGGCCGGGGTTCGCTGGGCGGCGTTCACGTGCACCCGGTCGTCCTCGATATCGATCGACACGTCGTCGGCCATCACGCCGGGCATGGGCAGGACGAGGACCACGGCACCGTCGGTCTCGTACATGTTGACCGGCACCCGCTGGGGGTCGTATGTGGTCGACCCCTTGGGCGGTGTTGCCGGGTCGGGCCACTCGCCGCCGCCGGTGCGGTTCCCCGGCCCCGACGGCTGTTGCGACAACTGGTCGGTGCCGCTGGCGGTCTCCACCGGCTCGGCGCGCACGGCCTTCGGTACTGTCGATTCGCTCATAGGCACTTCACTACCCCTGTGCGAGCACCGTCATGCCCGGGTCTGAGATCGAGAGTGGGCGATTCGCGGTCGTATCCGACACCGAATCGCCCACACTGTCGGTGCCCTACGCCGACCCGGGTCTACGCAGTCAGCAGGTCGCGGGCGCTGCGGGCCGAGGCGGAGCGGCGGAGCTTGGAGATGGCCTTGAGCTCCACCTGGCGAACGCCCTCCCGGGTGAGGCCGAAATGCTCGCCCACCTCCTCGAGGGTGCGGGGGCTGCCCCGGTCGAGGCCGTAGCGCAAGCAGAGGACCTCCTGCTCGCGAGGCTCGAGCACGGAGAGGAGCTGGGCCACATGGGTGGGCAGCATGGCGGCAAAGACTGCCTGGTCGGGCGGCGGGGTGGTGACGTCCTCCACCAGCTCGCCCATCTCGGTCTCGCCGTCGATCAGGCGCTCGGAGAGCGACGTGGGCTCACCCAGGTAGGGGAGAAGCTCCTCGACCTTCTTGGGTGGCATGCTCAGCGCCTCCGCCAGTTCGGCCGCCTTGGGCGGGCGGCCTAGGCGGACCTCGAGGGCGGAGGCGGCCATGCGGATGGCGAGCAACTGGTCGCCGGCGTGGACCGGGAGGCGGATGGTGCGGCTGGTGTTGGCGATGCCCCGGGAGATGGTCTGGCGGATCCACCAAGTGGCGTAGGTGGAGAACTTGAAGCCCCGCCGTGGGTCGAACCGGTCGACGGCCTGGATCAGGCCGAAGTTGCCCTCCTGGATGAGGTCGAGCAGCGGGAGCCCCGACGCCTGGTATCTCTTGGCGATCGAGACGACCAGGCGCAGGTTGGACCGCACGAAGGAGCGGTGGGCGTCGTCGCCAGCGCTGACGTGGGCTTCCAGCTCCTCCTGGGCCGCCACCGTGAGGATGTCGCCCCGCGCCAGCTTCGCCGCTGCGACCTGTCCGGCCCGAGTGAGCGTGCCGAGGCGCACTTCATCGTCCCTGGTCAGGAGGGGGTACTTCCCGATGTCGTTCAGGTAGAGCTGGAGGAGGTCCTCCTCCTCGCTGCCCTGCCCACGCGCCTTGCCCAAGAACGCCTCCAAGAATGCGACGTCAAGTTAGCAGAGGCATCCGGGCCCGTCCCGGCGGGTCACCGCTCGAATCTGAGCGTGAGGTGGACATCGGGCCCGGCGCGGATCACCTGCGCACTTGCG
The DNA here is from genome assembly GCA_038214685.1 of Acidimicrobiales bacterium. GTDB lineage: Bacteria > Actinomycetota > Acidimicrobiia > Acidimicrobiales > AC-14 > CADCTB01. The sequence continues at coordinate 9,191 of JBBQRO010000013.1, read as the reverse complement.
GCCAGGCGGCGGATGAGGAAGAGGCCCCGGCCCCGCTCGGCGGCCACGTCGGCCAGGGCCGGCGTGCGGGGAACGTCGAAACCCTGCCCTTGGTCGGAGATCTCCACCACGACGGTGTCGGTGTCGACGCACGCTCGGGCCCCGGTGACGCCGCCGCCGTGGTGATGGGAGTTCACCATGGCCTCGTGCACGGCCAGGATGACCCCGTCGACATCCCCGCCCCACGCCTCGTCGGCCAGCAGTTTCGACAGCTCCCGGCGGGCGGTGGCCGGCTGCGGGGACAGCTCCACGGGGCGGGTGAGCGAAAAGGAGGCCGTCATACCTCTTGTATCTCTTCCCAATAGTGGCGCGGAGCCAACGTCTCAGGCTCGAAAGACCGATTCCAGCTCCTCCGGCACGGCCACGTCGAGCTGGGCATAGGTGCACGACGCCGGCTCCCGCTCAGGGCGCCAGCGCACGAACGAGGTGGCGTGGCGAAACCGATCACCCTGGAGATGGTCGAACGCCACCTCGGCCACCAGTTCCGGTCGCAGAGCCTGCCACTCCATGTTCCGACCAGCGTTCCACCGGCTCTGCCCGCCCGGCATCCGGCCGCCTTTCGCGGCCGCCGCCGCTTCAGCCTCGGCCCATGCCGCCCAGGGGTGGCCGGCGACGGCGTTGTCCCGGTACGGCGCCAGCTCCTCAACCAGTTCCTTGCGCCGGACCACGGTGAACGACGACGCTACCCCCACGTGGTGGAGGGTCCCCTCGTCGTCGAAGAGCCCGAGCAGCAACGAGCCCACGCCGGCGCCGTCCTTGTGCACGCGGAAGCCGGCGACCACGCAGTCGGCGGTACGGGCGTGCTTGACCTTCCACATCACCCGCTCGTTCTCCCGGTAGGGAAGCGACAGCGGCTTGGCCACCACGCCGTCGAGCCCGGCGCCCTCGAAGCGGTCGAACCACTCGGCGGCGAGGAGGGCGTCACCCGTGGCTGGGGTGAGATGGATGGGCGGCTGGGCGCCGGCCAGGGCTCCCTCCAGGGCCGTCCGCCGTTCGCCGAACGGCCGGGGGCGGAGGTCGTCGTCGCCCAGGGCCAGCAGGTCGAAGGCCACGAAGGAGGCGGGAGTGGTCTCGGCCAGCATCTTGATTCGCGACGCCGCCGGGTGGATGCGCTGGAGCAGGGCCTCGAAAGCCAGCCCGTGCTCGCCGACGATCACGATCTCCCCGTCGAGCACGCAGCGCTCAGGCACGTTGGCCATGAGCGCCGGCGGTAGCTCGGGGAAATAGCGGGTGAGGGGCTTCTCGTTGCGACTGCCCAGCGCCACCTCGTCGCCGTCGCGGAAGACGATGCAGCGGAACCCGTCCCACTTGGGCTCGTAGAGCATCCCCGCCGGCGCGGGCATTTCCCGGGCCAGCTTGGCCAGCATGGGCTTCACGGGCGGCATCACCGGCAGCTGCATGGCGCCATGATCGCGCCCGGCCGCCGAGGTCAGCCGCTGTAGCGTCGTCGGCGCGATGTCCACCCCTCCTCGCGCCACGTATCGCGTACAGCTCCACGGCGGGTTCACCTTCGACGACGCGGCGGCGATCGTCGACTACTTGGCCGACCTTGGGGTCAGCCACCTGTACTGCTCGCCGTTCCTGCAGGCCGCCCCGGGCAGCACGCACGGCTACGACGTGGTGGATCACCATGTGCTCAACGCCGAGCTGGGCGGCCGGGAGGCTTACGAGCGACTGTGCCGGGCCCTGGCCGCCCGGGGCATGAGCCAGCTCGTCGACATCGTGCCCAACCACATGGCCATCAGCGGGCGAGAGAACGCCTGGTGGTGGGACGTCCTGGAGAACGGTCGCTCCAGCCGCTACGCGTCCTACTTCGACATCGACTGGGATCCGCCCGAGGAACGCCACCGACTGCGGGTCCTCATGCCCGTCCTTGGCGACCACATCGGCCGGTGCATCGACCGCGGCGAGATCCAGGTCCTGCGGGTGCGGGGCTCCTTCGAGGTGCGCTATTTCGACCACGCCGCGCCCGTCTCGCCCCGGTCGCTCGACGAGCTACTGGCCGGCGTGGCCGCGCCGATCAGGTCGGACCGCCTGGCCAGCATCGCCACCGCCCTCGGCCGGCTGCCCCCCTCGGGCGCCACCGACCGCGAGCAGATCGAGGAGCGCCACCGCGACAAGGAGGTCCTGCGCTCCAACTTGGCCGAGCTGTTCGACGAGTACCCCGACGTGGCCGTGGCGGTCGACGAGGCACTGGCTGTGCTCAACGCCGACGGCGACGCGCTCGACGCCCTGCTGGAGCGCCAGAACTACCGGCTGGCGTACTGGAAGGTGGCCGGCCAGGAACTGGACTACCGACGCTTCTTCGACATCACCACCCTCATCGCCCTGCGTAGCGAGAACCTGTTCGTCTTCGCCGACACCCACGACACCATGATCGAGCTCGTGCGTTCGGGCCGGGTGGGCGGCCTGCGGGTGGATCATGTCGACGGCCTGCGTCAACCGGCCGAGTACCTCCGCCTCCTGCGCCAAGCGGCTGGGCCCGACGCCTATCTGGTGGTGGAGAAGATCCTCGAGGGCGACGAGAGCCTGCCCAAGGACTGGGCGGTCGACGGCACGACGGGCTACGAGTTCACCGCTGGGGTGAACGGGCTCTTCGTCGACCCGGCCGGAGAGGTCGCGTTGAACGAGATCTACGCCACCATGGTCGACCGGCCGGTGGCGTACGACGCGCTGGTGCACGCCAACAAGCACCTGGTCATGCGCGAGGTCTTGGCCGCCGACATCAGCCGACTGACCAACCTTCTGGTCCGCGTCTGCGAGCGGCACCGTCGCCACCGCGACCACACCCGCCAAGACCTCTCCCGGGCCGTGCGCGAGGTGCTGGCCGGCCTCGACGTGTATCGGGCCTACGTCCGCCCCGGCGGGTTCGAGCCCACGACCACCGACGTGGCGCGGGTCGATGTCGCAGTGGCCCAGGCCAAGCGGAACCGGCCCGAGGTGGAGGAGGATCTGTTCGACTTCCTCGGCGAGGTGCTGCTCCTCCGCCACCCAGGTGCCGACGAAGACGACTTCACCCTCCGGTTCCAGCAGCTGAGCGGGGCGGTGATGGCCAAGGGGGTCGAGGACACCTCCTTCTACCAGTACAACCGGCTCGTGTCATTGAACGAGGTCGGTGGCGATCCCGGCCGGTTCGGCACTGCCGTCGAGACGTTCCACACCGACAACGCCCGCATGGCCACGGACTGGCCGGCCACCCTGCTGGCGACGTCCACCCACGACACCAAGCGCAGCGAGGACGTGAGGACCCGGATCAGCCTGCTGTCGGAGATCCCTCGGGAGTGGGGCACGGCAGTGGCGCGGTGGGCGGAGATGAACGCCGGCCACAAGGTCAATGGCATGCCCGACGGCAACGCCGAGTACTTGCTCTACCAGGTGCTGGTCGGCGCCCATCCGCTCGGGGCTGACCGGGCCGTGGCCTTCATGGAGAAGGCGTCGCGCGAGGCCAAGCAGCACACGTCGTGGGTCGACCCCGACCCCGGCTACGACGAGGCCCTGGCCGGCTTCGTGAGAGCCGTCCTGGCTGATGCCGCCTTCACCGCCGACCTGGCCGCTTTCGCCGAGCCGCTGGTACCGGCCGGGCGCACCACGTCGCTGGCCCAGACCCTGATCAAGCTCACCTCTCCCGGCGTGCCCGACATCTACCAGGGCACCGACCTGTGGGACCTGAGCCTGGTCGACCCCGACAACCGTCGCCCGGTCGACTACGACATCCGCCGGCGCCTGCTCGACAAGGTGCGGACGGCGTCGGCCGCCGAGGTGCTGGGCTGGGCCGACGAAGGGGCGCCCAAGCTGTGGCTCACCGCCCGCGCCCTCGACGTCCGGCGGCGGTTCGAGACCTCGTTCGTGGGTGGCGGGTACCGGCCGCTGCCCGGAGCGGGCGAGCAGGCTGCCAACGTCGTGGCCTATCTTCGGTCCGACAACGTCGCCGTGGTCGCGCCCCGACTGGTGATGGGCCTGCGCCACGGCTGGGGCGACACCACCGCCGACTTGCCGCCGGGGCGGTGGTTCGACGAGCTGGGCGGATCGACCGCTGACGGGGGGCCCGTCTCGCTCGCCGCCCTGCTCGCCGGTTTCCCGGTGGCCCTTTTGGTGAGAACCTGACAATGACCTCTTTCAGGGTATGGGCGCCTCGCGCCCGTCGTGTCGACCTGGTTCTCCGGAGCGACGTGCGACACGTCCTCAATGGCCCCGACGAGCTCGGTTGGTTCTCGGTCGAGGTGGAGGCGGCGCCGGGCGACGACTACGCCTATTCCCTCGACGGCGGCGACCCCCGGCCCGACCCCCGGTCGCCCTGGCAGCCGGAAGGCGTGCACGGCCCGTCGCGGCTTGTCGACCACTCGGCGTTCGCCTGGACCGACGACGGCTGGGACGGAGGCGTCCCGTTGGCCGAGGCGGTGGTCTACGAGTTGCACGTCGACACGTTCTCGACTGAGGCCACCTACGACGGCGTGATCCCGAAGCTCGATCACCTGGTGAGGCTGGGCGTCACCGCGGTGGAGCTGCTGCCGGTGGTGGAGTACCCGGGCCGGTGGGGTTGGGGTTACGACGGGGTGGACCTGTACGCCCCCAAGTCCGGTGACGGCGGCCCCGAGGGCCTCAAGCGCCTGGTCGACGCCTGCCACGCCAAGGGCCTGTCGGTGATCTTCGACGTGGTCTACAACCACCTCGGTCCGTCGGGGAACTACCTGGGCGAGTTCGGGCCGTACTTCACCGACCGCTACGGCACGCCGTGGGGCGAGGCGGTGAACCTGGACGGCGCCGACAGCGACCCGGTGCGGGACTTCGTGGTCGACAACGCCATCATGTGGCTGCGCGACTACCACGCCGACGGCCTGCGCCTCGACGCGGTGCACGCCATCGTCGACACTTCGGCAATGCACGTCCTCGAGGAGCTGGCGGGGCGAGTCGACGAACTGGAGGCCGATCTGGGCAGGCCGAAGTACCTGATCGCCGAGAGTGACCTGAACGACCCCCGGGTGGTGGCCGACCGGGACGCCGGCGGCTTTGGCATGGACGCCCAATGGAGTGACGACTTCCACCACGCCCTGCACGCCGTCCTCACGGGTGAAGGGGCCGGCTACTACTCAGACTTCGGTTCGGTGGCCCAGCTGGCCAAGGCTCTCCAACAGGCCTTCGTCTACGACGGTGGCTATGCGCCCCACCGCCGGCGTCGCCACGGCCGCAGGCCCGAGGGCATCCCGCTGACCCGCTTCCTCGGCTATCTCCAGAACCACGACCAGGTCGGCAACCGGGCTCATGGCGAGCGCAGCTCAATGCTGATGAGCGAGGGCCTGCTCAAGGCGGCGGCCGCGCTGGTGCTCCTCGGGCCGTCGGTGCCCATGCTGTTCCAAGGCGAGGAGTGGGGTGCGTCGACCCCCTTCCTCTACTTCACCGACCACGACGACCCCGAGCTGGGCAAGGCCGTCACCGAAGGTCGCCGGCGGGAGTTCGCCTCGTTCGGGTGGGACCCTGCCGACGTGCCCGACCCCCAGGACCCGAAGACCTTCGAGCGGTCCAGGCTCGACTGGGACGAGCTCGATCGGGCACCGCACGCCGGCCTGCTCGAGTGGCACACGCAGCTGGTCGCCGTGCGCCGATCGATCTCGTCGGAAGTGGCCGGCGCACCGGTCGAGGTCGACTACGACGAAGACGCCCGCTGGCTGGTGCTCCGGCGTGGGCCGGTGACGGTGGCGTGCAACCTGGGCGCCGAGCCGGCGACGGTGTCGGTGGGGCCGGGGGGCGTGGTGATGTCTTCCGACGACGGGGCGTCGGTGGAGGACGGCCGGGCTGAGCTTCCGGCCGAAAGCGTGCTGGTGCTGCGAGACCTCTGACGGGCTTCGCGGCTGTACCCGGGAGGTGCGATCTGATCCCGGCATACGCGCAGGGTACGCTCTCAGGAGGCCAGATCGAAGCCATCGTGGCGCTGCTCGACTCCCGCCACCACCACGTTCTCCACCAACCCCGCTGGCACGCCAAGCTCATCCCAGACGCCACGATGGAGGTCACCGGTCCCAAAGGTCTCGTCCGCTCCACCTCACCACCGCGCGCCGAAATCCCCTGGTGATCGTGGTGACCTGCGGGAGTGCCACGAACCGACGCGTCGGGGCCCATGTCGCCGCCGCCTCACTACGGGCAGTGAACCCGGGTCGATATCGAGTGGCCCTCCTGCCCGGCGGTCAGGGGCGGTTGGGGGGCTTCGAGGGCTGGTTGTCAGGAGATGTCCAAGCCGTAGCACCCGTGCTACGGTAGCGCCATGAGTCGCGAGATCACCCAGCGCGAGCTGCGCAATGAGAGCGGTGAGATCATGCGGAAGCTCGACGAGGGCGAGACGTTCATCGTCACGCGCAACGGCGTTCCCGTGGGCGAGCTCACGCCGTTGCGCCGCCACCGCTTCGTGGCGGCCGAGGCTGCAGTTGCTCTCTTCCGGACGGCACCCGCAATCGACGCCGCACGCTTCCGCACCGACCTGGATCAGATGGCGAACCAGGACCCGGCACCCCGTGCCTGAGCAGCGCCGGCACCGGCGCGGGCTGCTCGACACGTCGGTGATCATCGACATGGACACGCTGGACCCCTCCCAACTCCCGGGCGAGGCGGCGGTCAGCGCCCTCACCATGGCCGAGCTGGCCGCCGGTCCCCACGCGACGTCCGATCCGGAGGAGCGTGGGCGCCGCCAGGACCGGCTGCAGCGGGCCGAGGCCGCGTTCGACCCGCTCCCCTTCGACACCGATGCGGCTCGAGCCTATGGCCGCGTCTTCTCGGCTGTCATGGCCACCGGGCGCAAGGCCCGAGCCGTCGACCTGCTCATAGCGGCGACCGCCCTCGCTGCCGGCCTTCCGCTCTACACCCGCAACGGCGGCGACTTCCTGGCATTCGACGATCTCGTCGAGGTAGTTGTCCTATAAGTCTCCCTGCCGGCGATCGGGGACAACCTCGTACCGGCTCGGGGGGCGCTGATAGGGGACAATGTGTGATGAACGTGCCTTGGCCGGAGGCTCCGTCCCCCGGCTCGGTCGTGCGCCTGGCCGTTCGGGTTCTGCTCGTAGACCAGGATGACCGACTTCTGCTCTTTCGCTACAGCGCAGACGAGGGCGAGCACTTCTTGTGCACACCGGGAGGAGGCATTGACCCAAACGAAGACCCTTGCGACGCCGCCCGGCGAGAGGTTTTCGAGGAGACGCGCTGGGAGGGTGCGCTCCCGCTCATGGAGGTATGGCACCGCCGACACGTCGCCACGTTTCTGGGGCGCCTGATCGATCACCGTGAGAGGTGGTACCTGGCGAGGGTGCCCGCCTTCCAAGTCGACCCATCGGGCTTCACCGAGTTCGAGCGACAGACAATCTCGGATTGGATGTGGTGGGATTTAGATGCGCTTGCGCAGGCGACAGAACGCCTCGTGCCTGAGGATCTCGCTCGTCGCCTCCGCCCGCTGCTCGTCGACGGGATTCCTCCGGAGCCCGTGCAGATCGGAGCCTAACCCCAGGTGGTTGGGGGGCAGGCCGCCGATGGTCAGGGGCGACCGTGAACAACTTGGGCACCGCGGAGAACACGGGCCTCAACGTAATGGGCAGAGGGGTCCGCATCGCTTCACAGAATGACGGGATTCCCGAGATCATTGTTATCGATCACGACATCGGCGAAGACCATGGGAGTCGCTTCGGCGAAGTAGAGCGCCTGACCGTCGACATAACGCCGTCTGCGCGAGATCGTCCAGCGGCGTTCGAGCTCCGCTTCGCGCTCGTGACCAGCCTCTGGCAGATCGCTGTGGAGATATCCGAGCCACGCTGCGTCGGTCCGCTTCTCCGCCTGTAGGAGCACCGTGAAGTCCCAGTACGTGAGCAGCTCGGGTCGATGAGCGAAGACCCCATCGAAGACGAGCAACATTCTCGCTTCGACTAGCTCGGCCGGTGCCTCAACCAGGCGATCCGACGGCTCGTCGAACCCCGCCCGCCGGAACGTCGCTCCCGGGCCGCTCCTCATCGGGTCGAGCAACATCGTCCTGACCGAATCGAGATTGAAGGAATCTCGGTAGTAGCCCTCGGGGGATCCCTTGCCGCGGCGATATCGGACCGCCCTCGGGTTGTGGAAGGAGTCGATCGAGGCGCGGACGACGGCGCGACCGCATCCGGCGAGCGCCTGGGAGAGCTCGTCCGCAAGGGTCGTCTTTCCTGCTCCGTCGACACCGTCGATCGCGACTAGCTGCGGACGGTCATCGGGCAGCGCGACTACTCGTCTTGCGACCTCCGCCAGGACACGCGTGCGCGCCACGGTCCGAACCAGGTTGACGGCGCCGTCGACCCCAGCAGGCACGGGATCAGCATGGCCGGTGGTCGATAGGACGTCCAGGCTTGTCCCACCGCCTGCGATAGGTGGCAGGCGGAACAGCCAATCGAGCGCCCGAGGTTATGGGATGGCCTGGTCGCCGAGACCGCTCGCAGCCATCCGAAATGTCACCTCGGCGGGCGCTTCGCGGCATGAGCGGGACGATCGTCCCTCGATCGACCGCCTCCATCAGCGGCGCGCCGGGAGGGTCTGGAGCCGATGGCGGTAGACGTTGGTCTGGCGGAGTTCGAAGCCGAGCGAGTGATAGAGGCCGTTGGCCGCCTCGCGCGCTGGACGAGTTGTCAGCTCGACGAAGTCCAATCCGAGCCGCTCGGCAGTCTCCAGCAGAGTGACCATGATCTCGACGCCAACGTGATTGCCACGAGCGGACTCGTCGACGGCGACTTCCTCGACGAGCCCAAACTCTCCTGCCAGCGTCGTGCAGACGCAAAGCAAACGCCATGCCAACAATGCGCCCGTCGAGGTCCGCGACGATGATTCGTGTCGAGGCCGACGCCAGCACCGATTCGATGCGGCTCTGAGAGAGCGGAGCCCCGCGACTGGACACTTGCGGAAGCAACTTGGCCAGCGCGGTGACGGTCCTCTTGTCGACGCCGTCCACCGTCCGGGTTGAGATTCTCTGCACGCCGGACATACTTGCTCATCCCTCGATTGCGGCGCGATCGTCCGCTCCGCAGAGCACCGCCGATGCCACTGAGCGGCGCAACTGGGAGGTCCCAGAGCCAGGGCCAGCCAAGCGAGACGGTCCGCCCAATGTCGCGCCGAGCCGTTCGTGTCGAAGCGTTGACGCGCGTGACGGGTCGCAC
>JBBQRO010000012.1:0-47832 GCA_038214685.1 Acidimicrobiales bacterium | reverse complement strand
CGCTGTTCAGCGTGCTGGTGGGCTATGAGACCTTTGCCGGGCGCACCTGTGAGCTGGCCGACGGGACGGTGGTAGCGCCGGGGTCCCTGGTCCGGTGGCTAGACGAGGGATGGGTGGAGCGGGTGGTCTTCGACTCCCCCGACCGGATCAAGAACGTGGGGGTGCGCCGGCGCATCTTCACCGGGGCCACCCGACGGGCGGTGGAGCTGCGGGACCGTCAGTGTTTCCATCAATACTGTGAGGATCCCGCCGAGCACTGTGAGATCGACCACGTCCAGCCCTGGTCGGCCGGAGGGCTGACCACCGAGGACAACGGGCGGGTGGCGTGTGGCTTCCATAACCGGCAGCGACATCGGCCGAGGCCGCCGCCATGAGGGGCTACCTAATCGATGTCGTGATGCTGGCGGCGCACGGTTGCGGTCTTCTCCTCGACCGCGGCATCGGTCACCTCGAGTTCGTCCTCGCCGGCATCCGACGCGTCCTGTTCGACCTTGCCCTTGGCCTCGACCTCGCGGTCACCGGTCACCCGGCCGGCAACCTCGGTGATCTTGCCGATCTTGTCTCCCATGGGACTCCTTCGCGTGGTAGCGGTCGGCCGGGCCCGTCAGGGCCGGCGCCCCATGAAGGCGACGAGCCGGTCATGGAGTGGGTTGTCGGCCGAGATGGGGATCTCGGGCCCGAAGACGCCGGTCTCCCGGAGCTCGGGGCTGAGCAGGCCGTGGGAGATGTCGAGGGCCTCGGCTGCGAGGTCGGCCTCGATGGTGGTGTCCTGCCCGGTGGCCCGGGCCAGATCCCAGCCATGGACCACGATGTCGAGGAAGTGGATGCTCGCCGCGGCCGGGGCGGGGATGTCTCCGAACGGCATGTGGCAGCGGCGGTCCATGGCGCCCGGCTCGGCCCAGGCGGCGAGCACGGAGTCGGCGGCGGCAATGTAGTTGTTCCCGGGGTCGGGGAGGGTGTGGTCGTCCATGTCGCCGGTGGCGTCAGAACGGCCACCGCGAGCGACGTGGGCGAACATGTGGTTTCCGCCGATGATGTGGTTGAGGAGGAGGCGGACGTCCCAGTCGCGGCACGGCGTCGGCTGCGACAGGTGCTCGGGGCGGACGCCCACCACGATCCGGCCCGTGTTCAGCAGGGCCCGCCGGTACTGGGTGGAATCCACAGAACCGGCTCAGGCCTCCGCTGGCGGGGTGCGGTCCTGGCGGCGCGAGGCCTGGGACTTCGCCACCTTGTCGATGCGGCCCAGGCGCTTCACCAGCCGCTCGCGGGCCTCCTCGGCCTCGGGCGACAGGCTCTCGATGGCCTCCAGCTGCCAGGCCCGCATGATCACCGGCACCAGGATGTGGTCGTGGTGGATGCCCAGGTCGTAGATGCCGGCATCGGCGATGGCCTTGGCGTGATTCGAGAAGTCGTCGATGCCGGCGCCGGGCATCTGGAAACAGCGGACCTGGCGCTCCATGGCCAGGACCACGGCCGACGGGTCGAGCTCCAGGGCCGCAAGGGCCACGTCCTTGTAGAACAGGTAGTGCATGTTCTCGTCGGCCGCCACCCGGGCCATGACGTCGTAGCCCGCCTTGTCCTCCATCAGCTTGCCCGTGTTGCGATGGGAGATGCGGGTGGCCAGCTCCTGGAGAGCCACGTAGACAAAGCCGTCGGCGGCGCCGGTGATGGGCTGGTGAAAGCCGTACTCGGCGTGCTGCATCCGCCCCCGCTCCAGGGCCACGGGATCGCACGACCCGGTGACGGTGAGGTAGTCGCGTATGACGATGGAGTGGCGACCCTCCTCGGCCGTCCAGCGCCGGTTCCACGCCCCCCATGCGTGGTCGACGCCGAAGAGCCGGGTGATCTCGGTCGTGTAATAGGGAAGGTTGTCCTCGGTCAGCAGGTTCACGATCAGTGCCCGGCGGACCGCGTCCGACATGGGCCGGTAGTCCGGATCCCAATGGTCGCGGGGGTCGTGCTTGATCACCTCGTCCCACGGGACCAATTCGTGGGGGAACCACTCCTTGGAGCCGGCCAGGTGGCGCTCGAGCAGCCGTTCGGCCTCAGGCGCCAGCTCGTGGAGAAGGTCGATTTCGTTCATGGTTCCTCCCCGGGCGACGGCTGCTTCGTTGCCGTAGAGCCAGTCTACCTACCGGTCGGTAGGCTGATCCAGTCACGTCGGAACGTGACTCAGAACACCACCACCGAACGAAGAACTTCCCCGCTCTGCATCTTGGTAAACGCCTGCTCCACCTCATGAAGGGCCACTGTCTCGGTCACGAAGCGGTCCAGCGGGAACCGACCCGAGAGGTAGAGGTCGATCAGCACGGGAAAGTCGCGGGTGGGCAGGCAGTCGCCGTACCACGACGGCTTGAGCGCCCCGCCTCGCCCGAAGAACTCGATCATGGGCACCTCCAGGGTCATCGCCGGCGAGGGCACGCCCACCTGCACCAGTGTCCCCGCCAGGTCCCGGGCGAGGAACGCCTGGCGGAAGACCTCCGGGTGCCCCACCGCCTCGATGGCGACGTCGACGCCGAAGCCACCCGTGAGGGCCCGTATGGCCTCCACCGGGTCGCCCTCGGAGGCGTTCACGGTGTCGGTGGCCCCGAACTCCCGAGCCCACTCCAGCTTGCGGGCGTCGAGGTCGACGGCGATGACCTGGCGGGCGCCGGCGAGCACCGCTGCGGCGATCGCCGCGTCGCCCACCCCGCCGCATCCGAATACGGCCACCGTGTCGCCCCGGCTGACGCCGCCGGTGTTGACGGCGGCGCCGTAGCCGGCCATCACGCCGCAGCCGATGAGCCCGGCGGCGGTGGCACCGGCGGTGGGGTTCACCTTCACCGCCTGACCTGCGGCCACCAGCGTGAGCTCGGTGAAGGCGCCAATGCCGAGGGCGGCGCTGAGAGGCGTCCCGTCCGCCAGCGTCATCCGCTGGGCGGCGTTGGCGCTGTCGAAGCAGTACCACGGCCGACCGCGCCGGCACGACCGACACGTGCCGCACGGCGCCCGCCAGGCCAGCACCACGAAGTCGCCGGGAGCCACGTTGGTCACGTCGTCACCGACGGCCTCCACCGTGCCCGCCGCTTCGTGGCCTAGCAGGAAGGGAAAGTCGTCGTTGATCGCCCCTTCCCGGTAGTGCAGGTCGGTGTGGCAGACCCCGCAGGCCTGTACCCGCACCAGGGCCTCGCCCGGTCCCGGGTCTGGGACGACGATCGTCTCCACCGTGACGGGCACGCCCCGGCCGCTCGCCACCACGCCTCGCACCTCATTGGCCATGATCGTCCTCCCGCCGGCCCAGGAGGGCACGGATCTCGTCGTCAGTCGTCTGTGAGAAGTCGTCGTACCACTGGCCCACCGCCTGGAACGACCGGGGGGTACGGATGCACACCACCTCGTCAGCCAGCTCGGCCAGCGTGTCACACGCCTCCTGCGGCCCTACCGGCACGGCCACGATAATCCGGGCCGCCCGTTGGGCCCGCAGCGCTGTTGCCGCTGCCCCCATGGTGGCGCCGGTGGCCAGGCCGTCGTCGATCACCAGCACCGACCGGCCGGCCACGGCGAGCGGGGGGCGCCCGGCCCGGTAGGCCCGATCGCGCCGGTCCAGCTCGGCGCCCTCCCGGGCGGCCACCTCGTCGATGGCCTGGAGAGGGATGGCCAGGGCGTCGAGCACCGCCTCGTGCAGCACCCGCACCCCGCCGCCGGCGATGGCCCCCATGGCCAGCTCCGGCTGCCCCGGAACCCCGAGCTTGCGGGCGAGGAGCACGTCGAGCGGCGCGCCGAGGGCGCGCGCCACCTCAGACGCCACCGGCACCCCTCCCCGGGGCAGCCCGAGGACCAGGAGGTCGTCGAGACCGGCCAGATGGCCGACGCCGGCGGCGAGTATCCGGCCGGCGTCGGCGCGGTCACGAAAGGTCATGCGCACCCAGTCTGCCCACCGGTGAAGAATGGGGCATGCCCGACGCAGTGATCATCGGAGCCGGCCACCACGGGCTGGTGGCCGCAGCCATGCTGGCCGACGCCGGTTGGAGCGTGGCCGTGCTCGAAGCGTCCGACATGGTGGGCGGGGCGGTCCGCACCCAGGAGCTCACCCTTCCCGGCTTTCACCACGACACCTTCAGCGCCTTTTACCCCTTCGCCGCCGCCTCGGCCGCGCTGTCGGCGCTCGACCTGGGTGCCCACGGCCTGCGGTGGCGACGGGCTCCGCTCGTGCTGGCCCACCCCACGCCCGACGGCCGGTGCGTGGCCCTGTCCACCGACGTCGAGGAGACCGCAGCTTCACTCGACGACTACGCGCCGGGTGATGGCGACAGCTGGCGACGCCTGTACCGGCGTTGGCAGGAGCTGAGCGAGCCCCTGATGGCAACCTTCCTCGGCCTGTTCCCGCCGGTGCGGTCGGGCGTCCGGCTGGCGGCGGCCATCGGTCCGGCGGAGTGGCTGCGCTTCGCCCGCTTCGCCCTCTTGCCCGTCCGGCGCATGGCCGCAGAGGAGTTCTCCGGCGGCGGCGAGGGCGCACGACTACTACTGGGCGGCAACGCCGCCCATACCGACATCGGTCCCGACGCCGCCGGCAGTGGCCTGTTCGGCTGGATCCTCGCCTCCGTCGGCCAGCAGCACGGCTTCCCGGTACCCGAGGGCGGCGCCGGCGAGCTGGCCGCCGCCCTCCGCCGGCGGGCCGAGGCCGCGGGGGCCACCGTCGCCTGCGGCTCGCGTGTGACCAACGTGGTGGTCCGCAACGGCCGGGCGGTGGCCGTCCGCACCGCCGACGGCACAGAGGTGGAGGCCCGTCGGGCCGTGCTGGCCGACGTCGACGCCCCGACGCTCTTCCTCGACCTGGTCGGCGCCGAGCACCTCCCGGTCCGGATGCTCGACGACCTGCGGCGCTTCGAGTGGGACACGTCGACCTTCAAGGTCGACTGGGCCCTCGACGGCCCCGTCCCCTGGGCGGCGGCAGCGGCCCGCCGGGCCGGCACGGTCCACGTGAGCGACAGCCTCGACGAGGTGTCCCGATACTCCACCGACCTGGCCACGGGCACCGTCCCCTCTCGTCCCTTCCTACTCTTCGGCCAGCAGGCCACCGCCGATCCCACCCGGTGCCCGCCGGGCACAGCCACGGGTTGGGCCTACACCCACGTCCCCCGGTCCGCCCGGTTCGGCGCCGCAGAGTCCGAGTCCTACGCCGATCTGATGGAGCGCCGCATCGAGGAACTGGCCCCCGGCTTCCGGGCCTTGATCCGAGCCCGCCACCTCCTCCCGCCCGCCGCATTCGAGGCGGCCGACGCCAACCTGCGCGGCGGCGCGGTCGGTGGCGGTACCCAACAGCTCCACCAGCAGCTCGTCTTCCGACCCACGCCCGGCCTGGGCCGGCCGGGCACGCCGGTGGCCGGCCTGTTTCTGGCCGGGGCCTCAGCCCATCCCGGCGCCGGCGTTCATGGGGCGTGCGGAGCCAACGCGGCCCGGGCCGCGTTGACCTCCGACCGGCTACGGCGGATCGGTCACTGGTCCCCCATCTGACGATGGTCGACCAGCGAGTGCTTTCCGGACCGGCCTCCCGGGCCGGTCAGGCCGGGCCCCGCACCCGCCGCACAGAGAGCCGGCCGCCGTTGGACCGCACGTCGTAGCGGGGCTGGTGACCGGTAGCCGGGCCGTGGACGACGTGACCGTCGGCCAGCCGGAACACGCTGGCGTGCCAGGGGCATGTCACGCAGCCGTCCTCGTCGAACGTGCCTTCGCTCAGCGGTCCGCCGGCGTGGCCGCAGACATTCGAGATGGCGCTGACCACGCCCGCGGTGCGGACGAGCAGGACGGCGTCGTCGCCGATCGTGACAACCAGCGGCTCGTCGGCGGCCAGGGCCACGTCGTCGGCCACGTCGACCCAGTCGCCGCCGCCGTGCTTCCATGCATTGCGGTCGGCGCCCACGCCCTGGCGGAACACCAGGTGCCCGCCCAGGTAGCCGCCCGCCGAGGCGGCGGTGGCGCCCAGGAGGCCGACGACGATGCCCCGACCGCGATGGCCCCGCTTCCGGGCCAGCCACGACCAGCCGTACAGGCCCATCGCCGCGATGTTGGCCACGGCGTGGACCGTACCGATCCGCCGGTCCTCCCCGATGGTGTCCGACCAGTCCGAGAGGCCCGCGGCGGCAGTGGGAAGGGCGCTGAGCACGCCGAGGGCCACCAACCGGTCGGCGGCCGGACGGCTGCGCCGGCCGCCGGCCAGGTCGAGCACGAACGCGCTGGTCCAGAAGCCGATGGGCAGGTCGGTGAGCATGGGATGGAGGGGGTGGGTCATCCATGTGCCGCTCAACACGTCCTTGAGCGTGCCGTGCCCAACCACGCCGGCCACCTTGGAGGCCACCGGCTTGCCCACCCAATCGACGGCCTCCCACCCACCCAGCCGGTGGACGAGCTCGCGCACCGTGTCGGCGAGGGACATGCCTACGCCGTGGGTACGACGGGCAGCGACGTCATGTCGGCCAGCGGGTACACCTTGAAGTGGGAGTAGTTGTACACGGGCGACTGGGCCAGCAACATCTCCAGCTCGTCGTTGCTGGTCACGTTGTAGATCCATGCCCCGCCGTGGCTGCCGACGATGTGGTACCGCCCGATGACCTTGCCCTTTTCCTCGAGCGGGACCGCGTAGTCCCGCATGCGGAGTACCGCCTTCATCACCTCACCGGACAGCCGCCCTATCTCGATGTTCCAGATCACCAGGAACTTCATGTCGCCTCCAGGATCGTCGTGGCGACACGCTACGCCGGCGGTGGCTACTCGCCGATGCGCTGGCCGCTGCCGTCGATCACATGGATGTCCTCGGGCTCTTCCTTCTCGAAGTGCCGGCGGACAGCGTCGGCGGCGTCGTCGTCGTCCACGGCGACAGCAACCATGGCCTTGCCCTCGCGGAGCACGTGCTGGTACTTGAGGTCGAACTCCTCCATGCTCAGCGCTCCGACGCCGCCCACCATGCCGCCGACGGCGCCACCGGCGATCCCCCCGGCCAGCACGCCGGCCCAAATGCCGCTGCCGATGACGGGCCCCACACCGGGGATGATGAACGCAGCTGCGCCGACCAGGGCTCCGAGGGTACCGCCGGCGAGACCGGCTACGCCGGCCTTCTTGGCCACCTCGCCGGTGGCCTCCATGTCCCGCAACCGGGTGTCCGGGTCGCTGGCCGCCTCCTCCTGCTCGCGCCCCAGAAGCGATATGCGGTCGGCCTCGATGCCGGCCCGACTCAGGGCCAGCGCGGCATCGTTGGCCTTGTCGAGGTCGCCGAATGTGGCGACGATGTTCTGCCCGGTGATCCTGGTCATCAGATCGGCAGGGGGTCGGGGATGGGCGGCGACGGTGGGGTGGGCAACGGCGCGGGATCGGGGAGCGGGGCGGGCGGCGAGTCGATCGGGGGGTATGGATCGGGTTGGGACATGCTTGCGCGGGTACCCGGGGTCGGCCCGAGGGAAACGTCTGGAACTGCGTCGACCCTATGGGCCACATCCAGGCCACCGGCGTGGACGCCCGGGGCTACGCCGAGCAGAACCAGACCTACGGCCCTGGGCGTTTCCACCGGAGCGCCAGCCCACCGCCCCGCTGGCGGGCCGTGGCCCGGGCCATGAAAGAGTGGCCCACTACCTCCGGAACACGGCGGCGGTGTGCGGCACCTCCGAGGTCGACCCCCGCATCGTCGATCGCTACCTGGGCGGCGCCACCATCGCCCCCGGCCCTCGAACAGGCCCCGGTGGACGCGCCGGCTGGCCCGGCCCAGGCGGGTACGCTCGTGATCAGGGGTCCGACCGAGGAAGCCGTTCTCGACCTGCTGGAGGACAACGTGACGGTACGCGTGGATGTGGCCAGTTGAGCTCGGAGCAGACGCCGGCTCACGGCGCCACGCTCGGGGAGATCCTGGCCACGCTGGAGGCGGCCGGATTCGGCGCCCAGATGGCCGCCCGCCCGAGCGGGATGATCATGTGCCTGACTTGCCGTCAGGAGAGCCCGGCGGCTGAGTTCCATTTGGAGGCCATGCGCCGCACCGAGGGGGCGTCTGATCCGGCCGACATGCTGGCGGTGATGGGCCTGGCCTGTCCCCGATGCCAGGCCCGGGGCACGGTTGTTCTGGGCTATGGCCCCGAGTCCGACCCCGACGACGCTGAGGTCGTGGTCCGCCTGGGCGTTCTCGGCACCTGAGCGTCCTGGGCCGAGTAGGCGCATACTGACGGGATGTCCGACGGGCGTGACGGCGAGGCCAGGAGCGGTGACCTGGTCGTGGTCCCACCGGTACCCGGCCGCCTGATCCGACCCGACCTCGACCCGACCCGCCGGCGGCACCGGGACGATCTCGACGACCTGATCGACGAGCTTCTGCCCGACACCGCGGAAGGCCCGGGCCCGGTCGACGCTGCGCTCCTCGCCGGAGGCGGCGCACTCGTCGGCTGGACGGTGTTGGGCAGCCCGGACGTATGGGTCACCGTGGTGGGGATCGTCGGCCTCGGCCTCGGGTGCGTCCTTCCCGTGCGGGCCGGGTGGCGGGCCGTCACCGACCGGCAACGGTCACGCCGGCGGGTCGCCCTCCTCGCTCGGGGCGTTCCTCTCCGGGGCGACGACCCCACCGTGGCCCGTCTGGTCGCCGCCTACGACGCCCTCGACGGCGTGCCCGCCCCGCCGGACTCGGCCCGGGCTGCAGCGCATGGTGCGGTCCTGGAGGTCGCCTCCCTGCTCAAGGGGCGGGCGCCCGCCACCGACCGCGAGCGGAGCTACGTCGACGTCCGGGCTGCGGCCGTGCAGGGACTCCTTCGCGCCCTGCAGGAGGTGGAGCCGGCAGATCCCGACACCGCCACCGCCCTGCCGCCGGACCTCGTCGCCGAGGCGCGGGAGGAGCTCGACGCCCTCAGCGGCGTGAGCGCGCTGTCGCGGCTCGACGACGTCACCGCTGAGGTCCGGTCCCGTGGTCGACATCGCTGACGAACCGCCGGGAGCGGTGGCCGGTGGTGACATCGAACCGATCCCGCCGGCCGAGCCGGAGCCGGTCGAGCTCGGGCGTATCGGGCGGGTGCTGGCCATCCCGCTGCTGCCGTTCGTGGTGGGGTGGGAGGCGGCCCGGGCCGCCGGGCGGGCGGTCGTCGGCGCCGGGCGCGGGCTCCTAACCGCAGCGCGGGCGGCCGGGAGGGTCGCGACCTGGCCGGTACGGGTGGGCTGGCGGGTGGCATGCTCAATCGGTCGCGGGGTTGCCGCCGGGATCACGGCTGCGGCACGAGGGTTGTCGGCGGCGGGACAGGCGGTCCTGCGGGTGGCGACCTGGCCGGTACGGGTGGGCTGGCGGGCGGCGTGCACGGCCGGTCGCTCGATCGCCGCCGCGGCCCGGGCCGTGGGTCGCGCCTGTAGCGCTGTCCTTCGGGTGGCGATGGGCCCGGTCAGGGTCGTTACACGGGCGGCCGGCATGGTGCTGCGCCGGGCCGGCGTCGCCCTCCGGGCCGGCGCCCGGGCGATCATCGGACCGGTACGGGCCGCGGCCAGATCGGTCGCCGCAGTGGTCCGGCGCGCCGCCGTCGCCGTGCGCTCGGTGGCCCGGGCGGCGGCGGCCGGCCTCCGGTCCGCCGGTCACACGACCGTTGCCGTGCTCCGCCGAGTTGGGGTCGCCATACGCGCCGTCGCCCATACGCTGGCCCAACCGCTCCGGACCGTAGCCCGCGTCATCGGGGCGCTGGGCCGCCGTGCCACCGCTGCGGTCCGGGCCGCCGCCGCAGTACTGGCCAGCCCGCTGCGCCTTGCGGGACGGACGGCACTCGACCTCGCACGCCGGGCGCGTGCCGGCCTGCGGACGTTGGCCCGCCCGCTCCGGGCCGCGGCGAGTCGCGCCGTGGCCCTCGGGCGATGGGCGGTCGCCGGCGCACAGGCGCTCTCCCGGTTACTCGCCGGTCCTTTGCGCCAGGCCGGCCGCTTCGCTCGGGCGGCCGTGGGGCGAGCCGGAGCGTCCGTGACCGCGATGGCCCGCGGGCTGCGGGCCACCGGCCGCCGCCTGAGCCGACCGGTGCGGGCGCTGCTCACCGCCGCCCACCGGTCGGTGGCTGCGGTCTGGACGCCGGCGGCCCGGTCCGTGCGCCGCGGCCGGGACCAACTCGGCCGGTTGGCCCATCGGGGCCGTGACGTGCTGGCGGCGGCTCGGGCCGGCGCCCGCCAGACCCTTCGCCAACTTCGGGCCAGTCTCCGGTGGCGCCGCCCGAGCTCGTGACCAGCGGGGTTCGGGCCGGCGCGCGCTGATCTACCCCGGGCTTCCGCTACTGCGCATTCCGTGGTACCGTGCAGACCACAGGAGAAGACCGGAGGAAGACCGACATGGACACCACCCAGCTCCTGAAGGGCGTGCTCGACCTGGCCGTGCTGGCCGTGGTGCGCGACGAGGACGGGTACGGCTACGACATCGTGCGTCGCCTGCGGCTGGCCGGGCTCGACGACGTGGGGGACGCGTCGGTGTACGGCACCCTTCGCCGGCTCTACCAGGCCGGGGCGCTGAAGTCGTACGTGGTCGCCTCCGAGGAGGGCCCGCACCGCAAGTACTACGGCGCCACCCCCGCCGGCCACGACCTCTACGAGAGCTGGATCAAGAAGTGGCGGGGCTTCGCAGAAGCGATGGACGTCCTGATCGACGCACCGGAAAGGAAGACGGCGTGACCTCCACCATGGACTTCGGGACCACGAGCCAGACGGCGACACTGGCCGCCGAGCGGTACCTCAAAGAGGTGGCCCCCCATCTGGCCGCCCTGGCGCCCGAGGAGCGGGCCGATCTGCTCGAAGACCTGGCCCAGCACCTGCGGGAGATCGCCGCCGAGCCTGGCCCACCCCTCAATGAGCGCCTGGGATCGCCCGAGGCCTACGCGGCCGAGCTCCTGGCCTCCGCCGGCGTCGAGGCCGCCCGCCACCCGGAGCCGCCGTTCCTGAGCCGGGTTTCCGCCGTGGTCGACGGCGCCCGGTCGTCGTGGATTGGTCAGGAGGCGGTCCGCATGTGGCCCTTCCTGCGCCCGGCCTGGTGGGTGGTGCGCGCCTACCTGGCGGTGTCGCTCCTCTCCGCACTCGAGCGCAACGGCTCCTATCCCGGCTTCCCGCTACCGCGCCTGGCCGGCAGCCCCGCCCTCGGGCTGCTGGGCGTGGTGGTGGCCATCCCACTGTCGGTGCGGTTGGGCCAGCGGCATCTGTTTCGCTCGGGACGCCTGGCGGTGATCGGCGCCAACGTGGTGCTCGCCCTCTTCGCCATCTCGCTGCTCGGCCGGGCGGGTACGCCGGAGATTCGCTACGTCGACTACAGCGACCAGGCGCCCTCCCGCTCCGCCGATCGCGGGTGCCTGGGCACGGCCGCCGGCGAGCGCATCACCAATCTGTACGCCTACGACGCCCAAGGCCGTCTCCTCGACCCCGTCCTGCTCTACGACCAGAACGGGCAGCCGATCGACAACCTCTGCCCCGAGTTCGACGACCAAGGGAGGCGCCTGGCCACCGAATACAGCCAGGATGTCAACGGCGCCCCGGTGATCAACGCATTCCCCCGTCGCCAGTCGGCCATCGTCCAGCCGGAGCGCCGGCCGATGGGGCCGGGACAACCACTGACCACGTTGTCGGTGCAGCCTGGGGCCACCGTGCCCGTGAAGCCACCCGCCGTCGTCGTCCCCCGCCTCACCTCGACCACGGTGCCTACCCCGACCACCGCGACCACGACGACGGCGGTACTGCCGGCATAGGCTCCCGAAATGGCGTCGCGCACCGCTGCAACCGCCGCCGCCGCCGTCGGCCTGGCCGCAGGGGTGGCGGTCACCCGCCACTCGCACCGGTCACCCTCCTCGCCGGGGTGGGCCCAGCGGGTCGGCGGCACCCGTC
Organism: Acidimicrobiales bacterium; assembly: GCA_038214685.1. Classification (GTDB taxonomy): domain Bacteria; phylum Actinomycetota; class Acidimicrobiia; order Acidimicrobiales; family AC-14; genus CADCTB01. The sequence continues at coordinate 36,000 of JBBQRO010000012.1, read as the reverse complement.
TCCGCCGGTCCGACGTCCCGGTCGGAGGCACCCTGGCGCTGCTGGTGGCCCTGGCCCTCAAGGCCGCCGGTCGGAGGAGGGCCGCTGCGGTCGTGGCCGCCCTGGGAGCCGGCGCCGCCGTCGGGGCGGTCGGCACGGGTCTCGCCGACCCGCTCTCGCCCGCCGGCGCAGACAGCTGACTGCGTCACCTCCGCATCTTCGGGCCCGGCGCGCCGGGCGAGCAGCGGTGACGACGCTGCTCCTCGGTGTGACCATGCTCCCGTGGAGCGGACCGACCGCCGTCGCCGACGTCATCGAGGCCAACCTGATGGTCGTGGGCCGGTCCGATCTGAACGGCGGAGGATCCTTCGGCGACGTCACGGTGGTCGCCACGACGGCGGTCGTGGCCGTCGGCCCGCCACCCGCACCCGGCTGCGCTTCGCCGTCGGACGCGAGGGTGGTGGACATCAAGGATCCCCGCAAGCCCAGGGTCTCCTCCGTCATCCCCATACCGCCGGGCATGGGCGTCGACGACGTCGAGTCGGCGAGCGTGGCCACGGCCATGTTCACCGGCGACCTGGTTGCCCTGGCCGTGGCGCCCCTGTACGGCCCGTGCGGCGACGGCATGGAGGGGTTCGTGGCCTACTACGACGTCACCGACCCGGACCGCCCCCAATCCCTCGGCCGGTCCGCAGGATGTCGGAGCTGTGGGTCGGGTCGGACCGCGGTGTCGCTGGCGACGCGGACCGACGGCCGGGTGCTGGCGGCCAGGGTCGACGGTGCGGGCATCGGCGTGGCCATCGACGACGTGAGTGACCCGGCCCGGCCCGCTGCCCTCGCCCTGTGGACGGTTCCCCCTCCCGCCGGCGGGCAACCGGCGGGCAGCGGGTGCCTGACCACCGCACTGGTCGGGGCCCGGTTCCACGACGACGGTGAGGGTGCGGTGGTCGTGATCTCCGACGGACGCGTGTACGACCTCGACCTCTCCGACCCGTCCCTGCCCTTCGCCGCGGAACCGGCACCCGCTCCCGGCGACGCGCTGGGACGCGCCGGCACGCACGCGGCAATCGTGCCGCTGGTGAACCGGACGATCGCCATCGTCGCTGAGGAAGGCATCGACGCCAGCTGCGCCGATCCGCCGGCGGACCGGGGTCTGCGGGTCCTGGCCTTGGATCGGGGCGCGGCGCCCCGAGAGGAGAGCCCGGTCCGTTTCCCCGGTGCCATGGCCCCCGGCCGCCTCGTGGCCAGTGGCGCGCTGGCCTACGTCGCCTGGCACAAGGACGGAGTGCGGGTCATCGACTTCGGGCAGGTGCGGGCCCGCACGGTTGCCCAGTTCGTGCCGATCCAGGCCGACGTCGTCGGCGTCGGCCTTTTGCCAGAGCACGTCGTCGTCACCGACCGGGCGTCGGGCCTCTACGTCCTCGAGCGCCCCGACGAGGGTGGGGCACGGGCCGCCTTCTGGTCGCAGTTCCTGAGCCTGTTGCCCTATCTGGGTTTCGCGGCCATCGCGTCGGCGTTGGTGCTGGTGCCGCGGCTGGTGGCCGGTCGCGGGGCTGCCCCCAGCCCTGCCGGATCCCCCGCCCCGACGCCCGTGCGCCGCCGGGCGTGAACGCGGTCCATCCGGAATGGCCGGTCGCCGGCGAGGCCAGTTCGGTTAGGTTCGGGAGGTGGTCCAAGGGCTGTTCCTTTTCGCCGCGGCCGCCGGAGTACCGCTGGTGCTCTGGTTCATCTTCGGCGGTGGTGACGACGGCGGTGGTGAAGGCGGTGGCGGCGAGGGCGGTGGCCCAGCCGGCATCATGTTCCGCCACCTGCCGCTCAACACCATCGCCTTCGCCGCCGCCGCCTTCGGGGTCTGCGGCCTCCTTCTCGCCGCCGCGGGCACAGGTGACGGACCTGCATTGGCGATCGCAGCGCTCGCCGGCGTGGCGGCCGGCGCCCTGAACGGGGCGCTGTTCGGGTACCTGCGACGGTCGGAGTCGACCACCGAGGTGAATGACGAGCAGCTCGCCGGGAAGATCGGGCGCGTCGTCCTCCCGCTGACCGGAGACCGTCGTGGCCGCATCGTGGTGACCATTGGTGGCCAGGAGATCCACCTTTCGGCCCTGGCCCTACCCGACGCACCCGTCGCATTGGAAAGAGGGGCGGCGGTCCTGGTGGTCGAGGTACGCAACGGCATCGCCAGCGTCACCGGCCTCGACCCGGAGCTCACCTGACGACCACCATTCCCCAACAAAGGAGCCCAGCGTGACCGGCCTCATCCTCGGCGGAGTGCTCGCCATAATCGTGCTGGCGATCATCGCCACCATCCGCAGTCTCATCATCATCTGCCCCCCCAACCGGGTGGCGGTGATCTCAGGCCGGTCCCGCCAGCTCAGTGACGGTCGCACCGTCGGCTACCGGGCCATCCGGGGAGGGCGCACCCTCCGGGTTCCCCTGCTCGAACGGGTGTCGTGGATGGAGCTGAACACCATCCCGATCGAGGTGTCGGTGCAGAACGCCTACTCCCGCGGGGCCATCCCGCTCAACGTCCAGGGCATCGCCAACGTGAAGGTGTCGAGCATCGAGGGACTGCTGCAGAACTCCGTCGAGCGCTTCCTCGACGTGCCCCAGAGCGTGATCGCCGGCATTGCCAAGGAGACCCTCGAGGCCAACCTGCGGGGCGTGCTGGCCACCCTGACGCCCGAGGAGGTCAACGAGGACCGGCTGAAGTTCGCCCAGACGCTCATCGACGAGGCCGACGACGACATCAAGACCCTCGGTCTCGAGCTCGACGTGCTCAAGATTCAGAACGTCACCGACGAGGTCGGCTACCTCGACTCGGTCGGGCGCCGCCAGACGGCCGAGGTGCTGAAGGAGGCCCGGGTCGCCGAGGCCCAGCGCAAGGCGGAGGCGGAGGAATCCGAGGCGCTGTCACGGCAGCGGGCCGAGATCGCCACCGCCCAGGCCGACCTCAAGATCGTGGAGCAGCAGAACAACCTCCGCGTCCGTCAGGCCGAGCTGGAAGCCATTGCCGGGGCGGCCGAGGCCGAGGCCAAGGTGGCCGGCGAGAAGGCACGGGTGGTCGCCGAGCAGGCCCTGGAGACCGAGCGGGTGCAGCTGGAGACCCGTCGGCTGGAGGCCTACGTCGTGGCCCCGGCGCGGGCGGACCTGGAGGCCAAGGAGCTGGCGGCCAAGGCCGACGCGGCCAAGATCATCGAAGAGGGCAACGCCCAGATCGAGGTCTTCCGCCGGCTGGTCGAGCAGTACAAGGCGGCGGGGGCCGATGCCCAGCGGGTGTTCGTGCTGCGCATGCTGCCCGAACTGATCGACAAGATCGTCGCCGCCGTCGGCGCGGTCGACATCGACAAGGTCTCGATCATCGACAGCGGCGGCCAGGGCACGGGGATCCCGGGCTTCATGGGCCAGCTGCCCGCCGCCGTCATCGGCCTCACCGAGCAGATCGAGACCGCCACCGGGGTCGACCTGATGAAGGCGCTGCGCCCCGACCCGGGTTCGTCGGCGCCTCCGCGCTAGCCGGCCGGTGACGAGGGCCCGGCAGATCCTGCCGGGTACTCCAGCAACGGCGACGCCCCGGCGCGCCATGCGTCAAGGATGGGCTCGACGATCCGCCAGGCCTCCTCGGCCTCGTCGGCCCGGATGCTCAGGACCGGGTCGCCCTCGAAGACGTCGACCAGCAGCCGGGCGTAGGCCGTCAGCTCCTGGGGGGCCAGGTCGACGGCCAGCTCCGCCCGCTCCAACCGGAACGGATCGCCGGCGCCGTTGAGGTTGATCCCGAGCGTCACCCGGTCGGGGTTGACCCCAAGGCGGAGGACGTTCCGGGGCGGGTCGATCTCCGTGTCGAAGGCCAGGTGGGGCACGGGCTTGAACCACACTGCGATCTCGTGGCGGTCGGCGCCGAGCGCCTTGCCGCTGCGGAGGGTGAACGGCACGCCTCCCCAGCGCCAGTTGTCGATCCACAGGGTGACCTCGACGAAGGTCTCCGTTCTTCGCTCGGGGTCGATCCCAGGCTCGTCGCGGTAGGCGGGAAGGACGGTACCCGCCACGGCCCCCGCCGAGTAACGGGCCCGCACCGTGCACCGCGCCACGTCGTCGACCGTGGGTCGGCGGACCGCTCGCAGGACGTCGACCTTCCTGTCGCGCAGGTCGCGCTCGTCGAGGGTGCGGGGCGCCTCCATGGCCAGCAGGCAGAGCAGCTGCAGCAGGTGGTTCTGAACCATGTCCCGCAGCGCTCCGGCCGTGTCGTAGTAGCCGGCCCGGCCCTCCAGCCCGAGGGTCTCGTCCCAGACGATCTCGACCCGCTCGACGTGGTGAGCGTTCCACACCGGTTCGAAGAGGCGATTGGCGAAGCGGAGCCCAAGGAGGTTCTGCACGGTCTGCTTGCCCAGAAAGTGGTCGACCCGGAACACCTGCTCCTCGGCGACGACGTCGTGCACGAGCCTGTTGAGGCTTTGCGCCGACTCCACGCCGTTGCCGAACGGCTTCTCCACCACCATGCGGCTCCCATGCGGGAGGGGCAGGGCACCGAGCGCCCGGACCGTCCCCGGCACCACCGGCGGTGGCAGGGCAAGGTAGGCCACTAGGGGCGTGCGGGACCCCTGACCCAGGGCCGCTCGTAAGGCTCCGGGGTCGGTCACGTCGGCCTGTCGGAACCGCACCCGGGCGAGGACTGCCCCCACTGCGGCGGGCGGCAGGGATCGCGCCCGACCCCCGAGGCGGGGCGCCAGGTGGGCACGGAACGAGGCGTCGTCCCACGGACCACGATCGACGCAGGTCACGGTGAGCGGCGGCGGCAGCAGCCCGGCGGCTTCCAGTTCCATGAGGGCGGGAATGAGGTAGCGCGAGGTGAGGTCGCCGCCCGCGCCCAGGATCACCAGGTCGTGAATCACTGGTCCACGCTTCTGGACCGGCCTCCCGGGCCGGTCAGCCGGCGGGACAGGTTGACGGCGCTGGAGATCAGCCCGACGTGGCTGAAGGCCTGCGGGTAGTTGCCCAGGAACGCCCCGGTGGTGGGATCGATCTGCTCGGGCAGCAAGCCGAGCGGGCCGGCCCGGCCGCACAGTGACTCGAACAACGCCATCGCCTCGTCGAGGCGGCCCTGGTGGGCCAGGTTGTCGACCAGCCAGAAACTGCATAGGAGGAACGCGCCCTCGTCGCCGGGTAGCCCGTCGGGTGACTCGTGGGGCAGATAGCGGTAGAGGAGGCCGTCGCCCGCTCCCAGTCGCCGGGTGATGGCGTCAACCGTGGCCACCATCCTCGGGTCGTCGGCTCGGACGACCCGGCGTAGCGGCAGGGCGAGCAGGCTGGCATCGAGGCCGCCGCCGCCGAGGTGCTCGGTGAACGAAGCGAGGTCGGCGTCCCAGGACTGCTCGCAGATGGCCCGGCGTATGCGCTCGGCCTCGGCCGCCCATCCCGCGGCGTCGCCCGGGAGACCGAGCCGGCCGGCCAACCGGGCGGCTCGGTCGAGCGCCACCTGGCACATGGCCGCCGAGTAGGTGAACACCCGCCGGGCGGAACGGACCTCCCAGATGCCGTGGTCGGGGGTGCGCCAGGAAGCGGCTGCCGCATCGGCCAGGGCCCCCAGCCTGTCCCACAGCGGGAGGTCGATGGCGCCGCCCGCACCCGCCCATTGATAGGCGCAGTCGAGGATCTCGCCGTACACGTCGTTCTGGCGCTGGCCGGCGGCGCCGTTCCCCCAGCGCACGGGCGCGGAGCCCCGGTACCCCTCCAGCCCGTCGTCGATCCGCTCCGGGGGTGGCGCCTCGCCGTCGAGGTCGTACAGCACCCCGGGAGCCTGATCGCGCTCCATGGCCGCCAGCACCCAGCCGAGGAACCCCCATGCCTCCCGCTCGAGACCGACCCGGCGCATGGCGTAGACCGAGAACGCGGCGTCGCGCACCCATGCGTAGCGATAGTCCCAGTTGCGGGGCCCGCCGATGGCCTCGGGCAGCGACGAGGTGGGGGCGGCGACGATGGCGCCGCCTTCGAAGTGATCGAGCAGCTTGAGGGTGATCGCCGACCGCCGGACCATCGCCTCGTTCGGGCCGGCGTAGGTGAAGTGGCGCATCCACGCCCGCCACGCATCGAGGGTGGCCTGCATCGCTGCGGCCGGCTGCCAGGCGTGCTGGCGCTGCCGGAGGCCGCTCCAGCTCAGGGCGACGTGCGCCTGCTCGCCGGCGCGCAGCTCGACGACGCTGCGGAGCCCGTCGAGGGCCACGGTGGCGGAGAGCTGCAGGTCGAGGTCGGGACGGTCCACGCAGCGGATGCCGATGCCGCCGGCCCGTTGGGCGGCCGACGCTCCACCCCGTGGCTCGACGCAGATCGAGAGCCGGACGTGGCCGTCGAGGACCACCACCGACCGGAGGAGCTCGCCGCGGGCCGCGGGGACCGCCTCAGTCAGGTCGGAGCCCCGCCGTAGGGTCAGGGCGTCGGTAAGGCGCACCGTCCCAGTCGGCGAGCGCATCTCGGTGGTCAGCACGCCGCTGTCGGGCTCGTAACGCTGGCGGGCCTCGATCACGTCCTCCGGGGCGACCACGAACCGGCCCCCCCGGTGCCGGTCGAGGATCGAGCAGAAGAGCGGCTGGGAGTCGAAGCGAGGAACGCAGAGCCACGACACCGCACCGTCCCGACCGACGAGCGCAGCGGTGGCCCCGTCGCCGATGAGGCCGTGATCCTCCAGCGGCAAATAGCCGTCACGGGCGTCGATGGGCGCGAACCGGGCGTCGGAGTACCCCCGGTCACTCATCACACCCGGGGGCCTACCCGCCTCCGCATGCCGTTCACACGCTCCCGGCGAGGGCTGGGGGCTCTCAGCCGGCGAGCAGGGCCCGAGCCACCCGGTCGGCGGTGGCCACGTCGTCGGCCAGGACCAGGTCGACCCGGCCGCCACTGCGGATGATGCGGGCAGTGCCCTGGGGGCCGGTGACGCGGCCCTCGGCGTCGACCGCCCGGGACGACCCCGACCAGCCCCGGGCCCAACGGGCCAGGGCGTCGGCCAGCGGGCCGGCGTCGGCGGGGTCGTCGGTCTGCCAGCGGTCGGCCAGGCCCAGCGCTGCGCCGCAGCGGACCACGGCATAGGCGTCGCCGTTCCAGCCGTCGGCTGCGTTTCGGGCGTCGGTCCGGCTGATCTCCCGGGCCAGCAGCTGGCCCATGTCGAACTCGCCCAGGGTGCCGGTGCCGACCGACCCGCACCCGGTGGCCGCGGCCAGGTCGGGCAGCCTCGGTGGCGTCCAGGTCTGCCCCGCGGCGTAGGTCTCGGGGTGCAGGATGTGCTCGGTGGAAGTGGGCGGATTGCGGTAGGCGTTGTCGACCTCGGCGAAGCCGCCGGCCCGGTGACGGCTGCGGACGAACGTGAGCCCGTCCTGGTAAGGGAAGAAGAGCGACTCGAGGAGGTAGGGCGGGGCGCTGAGGTAGGCGCCGAGGTCGTTGGAGCCGCCGGTCGCCGCCTCCCGCCGCTCCCGTTCGCTCAGGTGCCGCTCCTGCCAGAGGCCGGCCACCAGCTCGGCGTCACCCTCGATGAGGGCACCCAGTGCCGCCGCCTGCTCAGTCTGGTCCGGGCCGTCGAGGGCCTTGGACCTGGTGCCGAAGTCGAAGTGCTGGTCGGTGAGGGCGTGGGTCAGCTCGTGGGCCAGAGTGATGCGCGTGGCCGGACTGAGGCCGTCCGACCCGCCTCCGCCGACGAACAGTTCCTTGGTCTCGTCGTCGTAGTAACCGAGCACACCCCCGGCCAGGATCCCGTCGATCGTCTCGGCGAGGTCCACGTCGTTGTCGATCAGCCCGAGCAGCTTCAGGATCGACTCGTCGGTCTCCCGCTTGCCCGGGTTCTCCGCCACCTCGGTGGCGATGAGCTCCCGCACTCGCGCCGACAGCTGGTCGGTAGTCAACACCCTGATGGGCAGCGGTCCCTTCCAGTCCAGGCCCCGGATGGCCGCCACCTGGGCCTTTGCCTCCTCGATCACCCTGGCCTGCTCGGGCGTGAGGAGGTCGGCGGGGGGGGCCGCCGAACCGGGGCCGTCGGTGCTCCCCGAGGACGTGGGGGAGGTGGCCCGGCGGATCGTGTCTTTGGCGTCCCGGACGGTGGCGATGCCGATCCCGGCCACGATCAGCACGACTACCAGCGCCACCAGCACGCCGATCGTGGTCTTGGTGCTGTCGACCGACGACTTCGGAGGGCCGGGGTCGTCCATCGGGACCAACGGTAACGCCGCCCAGCCGGCTAACGAGGGCGCGTCGGGAAGAGCAGGATGGTCAGGGTGCCGATCACGACCAGCACGCCCGTGAGGCCATAAAGCAGGCCCATCACCGCCTTGCGCCGGCCGGGGCGGCGCACGTAGTCGTCGACAATCCAGCGCAGGCCGTTGACCCCGTGGCCCAGGGCCAGCACCAGCAGCAGCCAGTCGAACAGGCGCCACGCCGGGTTGTTCCAGCGCTCGGCCACGAAGTCGTAGTCGGTCTCCACCACGTCGTTGATGATGTGGGTGATGGCGAAGTGAACAAGGGCGAGGAACACCAGGGCCAGGCCGGACAGGCGCATAAAGGCCCACGACCACGCCTCGGCGCTGGGTTTTCTGGGCTGTCCGGGCTTTCTCGGCTGTCGGGGCTTGCCGGGCGCTTCGACCGTGCTCACAGGATCCGGCCCTCGATGAACGGCCACATGATCACGACGCCGCCGGGGACGCCTGCCAGCAGGGTCAGGGCGACGACGGCCTGGAGGAGGCGGCGCTGGTTGCGCACCGCCTCGGGGAAGATGTCGACGGCCACGATCCGCACGCCGTTGAAGGTGTGGAACAGCAGGGCGAGCAGCAGGCCGACCTCGAAGAGCCGTAGGAGCACGTTGCCGTAGAGCCGATGGACAGCGTCGTATGTGTCGGGCCAGCGCACCAGCGACACGTCGACGATGTGCAGCAGCAGGAACAGGAAGACGAGGAAGCCGGTGATCCGGTGACCGAGGAACGCCCACTGCCCCGACTTGCCGCGGTACCGCGTGCTCGCCGGACTCACCCGGTCGCCGCCTCTGGCGGCCGCCCGGCTGAGCCGGACGCTGGGCTTCTTGGTTCGCTCGCCTGCGGCTCGCTCACCGAGACACCGGGTCGTCGGGCTTCCGACGGCCGTACCAGCGGTCGCCCCACATGGTGGAGGAGACCACGTAGAGGGCGAAGCCGGTGATGACCAGGGTGATGGTGGCCAGGGCGATGGAGAACAGGATCTGCGTCGTGCTCATGGGCCGGCGCTGTTCAGAGGCTTGCTGGTCGGAGGGATGCTTCGGGCTCCCCGGAAGTACGGCCACAGGGCCTCGGGCAGGGCGACGCTCCCGTCGGGCCGGCGGTGGGTCTCGACCACAGCCGCCCAAACCCGGGGGACGGCCAGGGCGGAGCCGTTCAACGTGTGCACGATGGCGGTGCCGCTCCCCCCCGTCGGCCGGTAGCGGATGTTGGCCCGGCGGGCCTGGTAGTCGCTGAACCAGGAGACCGAGGAGGCCTCGAGCCACATGTCACAGCCCGGGGCGTAAACCTCGATGTCGAACGTGCGGGCCGCCGAACCGCCCAGGTCGCCGGTGCACAGGTCGAGCACCCGGTAGGCCAGGCCCAGGGCCCGCAGCGAGCCCTCGGCCCGGGCCAGCAGGTCGGCGTGGACCTCCGCGGCCTGGGCCGGCGTGGCGTACGCCAGGATCTCGACCTTGTCGAACTCGTGTACCCGGAGGAGGCCCCGGGTGTCGCGCCCGGCCGCCCCCGCCTCCCGGCGGAAGCACGGCGTATAGGCCATCAGCCGCATAGGGAGGTCGGCCTCGGCCAGAATCTCGTCACGGGCCAGGGACGTGAGGGGCACCTCGGCGGTGGGGATGGCCCAAAGGTCGTCGCGCTCGAGGTGGTAGCCCTCCTCGGCGAACTTCGGAAGGTGCCCGGTGGACACCATGGTGTCGGTGCGCACCAGGCTGGGCGGGCGGATCTCCTCGAAGGCATCGGCGTTGCGGTCAAGAGCCATCTGGCACAGCGCCCGCACCAGGGTGGCGCCCTGCTTCCGGAACATCGGGAACATGGATCCCGACAGCTTGGCCCCCCGCTCCAGGTCGAGAATGCCCAGCGCAGCACCGACGTCCCAGTGCGGCACCCGCTGGTGGTCGCCGTAGGCGCCGGCGTCGTAGCCCTCGGTGCGCACGATCACGTTGTCGTGCTCGGAGGCGCCGTTGGGGGCGTCGTCGGCCGGCAGATTGGGGGTGCGCAGGAGGATGTCGCGCAGCTCGGCGGCGACGCCGGCCACCTGGGCCTCAACTGTGCGCTCCTCCTCGCCCAGGGCCCGGCTCTCGTCGGCCCCGGCCCCGGCCGCGGCCGCGTCGCCCGTTCGGCGGGCCTGGCCCACCTCCCTGGACAGGACCTTGATCCGGGCCCGCATGCCCTCGACCTCGGCCTTCAGGGCCCGCTCCTGCGCCTCCAGGCCGGCGGCCCGGTCGATCTCCGACAGGTCGAGCCCGCGCCGGACCAGGCCGGCCTTGACCGCGTCGAGATCGGTCCGCAGTCGCCTGGGGTCGAGCATCCAAGGGACGGTAGCGTGCCTGACCGTGTCGGCCGTCGACGTTTCCGGGTTGGTGGTGCGATACCCCGGAGACGTGACCGCGGTCGACGGGCTGTCGTTCTCGGCCGAGCCGGGCGAGGTGCTCGCCCTCCTGGGGCCCAACGGCGCCGGCAAGACCACCACGGTGGAGACGCTGGAGGGCTACAAGTCGCCCACCGCTGGTTCGGTGCGGGTGCTCGACCTCGACCCCGTCCGCGACCACGCCCGCCTCACACCCCGGATAGGCGTGATGCTCCAGAAGGGAGGCGTCTATCCCGGAATCAGGCCGGTGGAGGCGATGGCCCTCTTCGCCTCCTTCTACGCCTCCCCCGAGGATCCGACGGCATTGCTCGACCGCCTGGGCCTGACCAGCGTCGCCCGCACGCCGTGGCGCCGGCTCTCCGGCGGCGAGCAGCAACGGGTGTCGCTGGCCCTGGCCCTGGTCGGGCGACCCGAGGTGGCCTTCCTCGACGAGCCGACGGCAGGGGTCGACGTGACCGGGCGCCAGGTCATCCGCGAGGTGATCGGCGAGCTGCGGGCCCGGGGGACGTGCGTGCTCCTGGCCACCCACGAGCTCGACGAGGCCGAGCGGGTGGCCGACCGGATGGTGATCGTCGACCACGGCCGGCTCCTGGCCGAAGGTACGCCGGCCGAGCTGATGTCGGCCACCGAGCGCACGTCGATCGACTTCGGGGCGCCCCCGGGCCTCGACGTCGACTCGCTGTCGAGGGCGCTTGGGGCACCGGTGACCGAGGTCCGTCCGGGGCGGTACTCGGTGGACGCGTCCCCGTCGCCGGCCACCGTCGCCGCCCTCACCAGCTGGCTGGCCGAGCACGACCTGGCGCTGGGCGACCTGCGGGCCGGGCGCCAGTCGCTGGAGGACGTGTTCCTGCGCCTGACGGGCGGTTCATGAAACGGGTGGTGGCGCAGACCCGGGTGGAGCTGGCCCTGACCCTGCGACGGGGCGAGTCGGTGCTGCTCTCCCTCGGGATCCCCGTCGTGCTGCTCCTGTTCTTCTCCGTCGTCGACGTGCTGCCCACCGGCACCGACGACCCCATCGACTTCCTCGCCCCGGGCGTACTGGCTCTGGCCGTGATGTCCACCGCCATGGTCGGCCTGGGCATCGCCACCGGCTTCGAGCGCCAATACGGGGTGCTCAAGCGGCTGGGCTCCACGCCACTGGGGCGCCCGGCCCTGCTGACGGCCAAGACCCTGGCCATCCTGGCCGTGGAACTGCTCCAGGTCACCGTGCTCGGAGGGCTCGCTCTGCTGTTGGGGTGGCGACCGCCTGCCTCCTTCGCCGCCGCCGCCGTCCCGGCCATGCTCCTGGCCACGGTGGCCTTCGCCGGCCTGGGCCTGCTCATGGCCGGGCGCCTGCGGGGCGAGGCCGTGCTCGCCGCGGCCAACGGCCTCTACCTCTTGCTCCTGCTCCTGGGCGGCATGGTCATCCCGGTCGCCGAGCTGCCCGGACCCCTCCGGGCCGTGGCACGCGCTCTCCCCGCCGCCGCGCTGTCCGACCTCCTGCACGCGGCGTCGAGCGCCGGCGCAGCCCTCCCCGGACAGGCCTGGCTGGTTCTCGCCGTGTGGGCCGTGGCCACACCCCTGGCCGCCGCCGCCACCTTCCGCTGGGAGTAGTCGCTGTTCTATCGCATGACGTCCACGGCGTGGGGAGTAGGACTGCTGAGCGGCGCGCCGTTCGGGACCCTCACCGGGATACGCACAGGCTTCGTCGAGCACTCCGTCCTCGGCGGGCTGGTCGTCGGGCTCCTGGGTGGCGCGATCTTCGGCGCCGTCATGGGGTTGGTCTTCGGACGGCGCCTGATCGGAGCCGTGCAGGACCTGTCACCACCGGACCGGACGACGGTCATGCGCGCCGTCCGAAAGGGCCAGGCGGTGCCGGAACGGCGGTTGGCGCCTGCCGTCATCGATTACGCCGAGAGCCTCCGGCAAGAGAGCCGGCGACCGTTGGAGACCAAGGGTGGGAACCGCCTCGTCCTCGGCGCCCTGGTCGTGCTGAGCGCAGGGCTGGCGATTGCCGAGGGCCTGGGCGGCGACTGGATCGGCGCTGCCGGCCACTCGATGCTCACCGTGCTGTGGTTGGTCCTCGTGCTCCTCTCCCCCCCGCTGGCGTGAAGGGAGCCTGAACCGGATCGATCAAGCCGAGGCCTTGGCGCGCGCCATGCTCGAACAGCCCTACTAGGCACGGACGGCACCGGGTCGCCCGGCGCTCTTTGTGAGTTGAGGTACCGGGGCGGTAGCCCAACTCACAAAGAACTGGCGGAGCAGCAACTTCGCCGTGCGACGACACTTTGCGCACACCACTTAGCGCGATAGCATGCGGCCCACCGCTCCCATCAGCTCCTGGACCTGCTCCTCGGGATCGGCGGGACCGCCCTTGCCACCCACGAGGCAGTGGCGGGCGTGGTCGTCGAGCAGGCCGAGGGCCACGCGGTCGAGGGCGGCCTGGATGGCGCTGATCTGGGTGAGGACGTCGATGCAGTAGCGGTCCTCCTCCACCATGCGGGCGACGCCCCTCACCTGGCCCTCGATGCGGGCCAGCCGGCCCCGCAGCTGCTCCTTGGTGGCGGTGTACCCCCGGGCCTCGACCATGGCTTTTCCTCTCGTCCGGAAACGTGCTCTTGACGACTATACCCCTACCGGGTACAACTATAGGTACCCCCTGGGGGTATTGAGACCGAACGAAGGGAAGGGATGCCACCATGCACGGACACCTCGACCACGCGGCGATGTTCCGGAGGCGGTTCTGGCTGAGTTTGGTGCTCACCGTTCCGGTCGTGATCTACAGCCACATGCTGATGACCCTCACCGGCCGCACGCCTCCGGAGTTCTCCGGAGACCACTGGGTCGGCCCCGTCCTGGGCACGCTGACCTTCCTCTACGGCGGCCCGGTGTTCCTCCGGGCGGGCTGGTCGGAACTGCGGACCCGCCGGCCCGGGATGATGCTGCTCATCTCCATGGGCCTGCTGGTGGCCTTCGGGTCGTCGGTGGCCACCACCGTCGGCCTCATCGACGCCGACCTGTGGGCCGAGCTGGCCACCCTGGTCACCATTATGCTGCTGGGGCACTGGCTGGAGATGCGGGCCCTCGGCCAAGCCCAGGGCGCCCTCGCCGCCCTGGCCGCTCTTCTGCCCGACGAAGCCGAGCGGGTCAGCGGCGACACCTTGGAGACGGTTGCCGTCGGCGACCTGCGACCGAGCGACGTGGTGCTCGTCCGCCCCGGTGGACGCGTTCCCGCTGACGGTGAGGTGGTCGACGGGGCGGCGGAGGTCGACGAGTCCATGGTGACCGGCGAGTCTCGCCCCGTGGCCAGGACCGTCGGAGGGAGGGTGGTGGCCGGCACGGTGGCCACCGACGCTCCGCTGCGCATCCGGGTCGACAAGGTGGGCGACGACACCGCCCTGGCCGGCATCCAGCGGCTGGTGGCCGAGGCTGAGGCCTCCAAGTCGCGGGCCCAGGCCCTGGCCGACCGGGCCGCGGCGCTGCTCTTCTACGTGGCCGTCCTCTCCGGCTTTGCCACCTTCGCTGTTTGGGCCGCGCTGGGCGACACCGACGCCGCCTTCCTGCGCACCGTCACCGTTCTGGTCATCGCCTGCCCCCACGCCCTGGGCCTGGCCATCCCGCTGGTCGTCAGCCTGTCGACCTCGATCTCGGCCAAGGCCGGCATCCTGGTCAAGGACCGCCTGGCCCTGGAGCGCATGCGGACCATCGACACCGTGCTGTTCGACAAGACCGGCACCCTGACCAAGGGCAGTCACGTGGTCACCGGCGTGGCCGCCACCGGCGGTCTCGACGAGGACGCACTGCTCGCCCTGGCCGGGGCTGTCGAGGCGGATTCGGAGCACCCGCTGGCCCGGGCCATTGTGACCGCCGCCCGCCAGCGGGTGGCCGATGACACCGCCGCCCGGCAGAGGGTGGCCGATGACGCTCCGCAGCGGGCCACCGGCTTCCGGACCATCCCGGGCCGGGGGGTGGAGGCCACCGTGGACGGCGCCCTGGTGGCCATCGGCGGCCCGTCCCTCCTGCGCCAGCTCAGCATCGAGACGCCACCGGCGCTGTCGGACCGACTCGACGAGTGGTCGGCACGGGGCGCAGCGGTGCTGCACGTGGTTCGCGACGGCCGTATCGTGGGAGCCCTCGCTCTCGAGGACGAGATCCGACCAGAGTCTTTCGCCGCCGTCGAGGAGCTTCACCGCCTCGGCATCAGGGTGGTCATGATCACCGGCGACGCCCGGCCCGTGGCCGAGGCGGTCGGCGTCGAGTTGGGGGTCGACGAGGTCATGGCCGAGGTCCTACCCGAAGACAAGGACGCCGCGGTCTCCCGTTTACAGGATCGAGGATTCACGGTCGCCATGGTGGGCGACGGGGTCAACGACGCCCCGGCGCTGGCCCGGGCCGACGTCGGCATCGCCATCGGCGCCGGCACCGACGTGGCCATCGAGTCGGCCGGGGTGGTCCTGGCCTCTTCCGATCCCCGTGCCGTGCTGGGAGTCATCCAGCTGTCACGGGCCGCCTACCGCAAGATGCTCCAGAACCTGGCCTGGGGCGCGGGTTACAACCTGGCCGCCATCCCGCTGGCCGCCGGCGTGCTGGCCTGGGCCGGGCTGACCCTGTCGCCTGCGGTCGGGGCCGTGCTCATGAGCGTGTCAACCATCGTCGTGGCCCTCAACGCCCAACTGCTGCGCCGGGTCGACCTCAGCCGCCCCGAAGTGCCGGAGCGCCCACCGGGCGCCCCGCAGGCGCCGTGCGCCGAGGTTCGGCCGGCAGCGGCGACCCCGGCTCGGGGCTAGGAGCCGGTGGCCTTCTCGGGGCCGGCGGTGTCACCCGGGGGGCCGGTCTCCATCCACGAGCGAAGGGCCCGGAATCCGTCGGCGTCGCGGATGCCGTCGAAGTTGTTGTCGTGGTCGAGCAGGGCGGTGTCGCGGAAGCCCTGCTCGACCGCCCGGTCGAGCCAGGCCAGGGCGGGCTCGGTCTCCCCGGCCAGCGCCCAGCTGCAGGCCACGTTGTAGGCCACGAGAGGGCCGGGCTCGGCCTGGAACAGGATGTCGCCGACCTGGGCGGCGTCCCGGAAGCGCCCGGCGTGGTGCAGGCCGAGCTGGAGGGCCCGGTAGCCGTTGTTCCGGGGAGGTCCGGGCAGGGCCGGCAGGGTGGCCAGCTCCTCGAGCACCCGGTCGAGGAGGCCGGCGGCGCTGACCATCCGGGCCGCCACCATGGCCGCCACCACGTCGTCGCATGACACGAAGCTGGGCGCCAGGTGCTCACTCTGCTTGCCTTCGGCCAGATCCACCATGCGCTGCACCAGCGGGCTGGTCCGGGACACGCCACCCCGCAGCGAGCCGAGCGCGGCCCGGGCCTCCTCGGGCTGGCCCTCGGCCAGCCGGGCCCAGGCCAGGAGCTCGGCCGATGTCACTTCGATCTCGAACGACGGCTCGCCCGACGACGCCGACTCGACGTGTTGGATGGCCTCGACGTTTCGGCCCTGCAGGAGCGCGGCGCGGGCCTGGTCGAGCTCGTCGAGCTGAGGCTTGTCCCGCTCGGCCCGCAGAGCGGTCAGGCTCTGGCTGCCGAACATGAAGGCGATGAACGCGGTGAAGATCAGACCCAGGTAGAGGCCGAGGGCGCCCAGGCCGACGGCGCCGACCAGCGACAGGTACTGGGCCCGGCGCAGGCCGAAAAGGTCGGAGGCGAGGTGTCCCCCGTCGAGCGGCAGGATTGGGAGGAGGTTGAACACGCCCCAGAGGACGTTCACCCAGATCAGCATCTCGAGGGCGCTCGCCACCACGCGGGAGTCCGACGTCACCACCTGGGTGAGGGCCACGCCCACGATGGCAGCCAGGAACCCGGCGGCGGGGCCGGCGAGGGTCACCACCAGTGACCGGCCCCGGGGCTGCGTCGGCCCCAGGGTGTAGCCCCCGAACCCGGTAAGGGTGATGCTGGGCTGGGCGCCGAAGGACCGCTGGGCGGTGGCGTGGCCCAGCTCGTGGACGAGGATGGACAGCCCACCCACCAGCATGAAGACCGGGATGAGCACGCCGGTGTACCCGTAGAGCCAGCCCAGCCCACCCATGACCAGGATGAAGATGGGCTCGACCCGCACGGGGATGCCGCTCACCCGGAACTGGAGCGTCTTCATGGCGGGAAGGCTAAACGCGAGAGGGACCGGTCCGCCCGCGCCACGGGGCGGACCGGTTCTCCGGCGAGTGGCTAGGTGCTGTCGACCCTGCCTCGAGAGGCCTCGGGCTTCAAGGCCGGCTCCGCTTGTGGACGCCTGCGGCTGGTGGCCAGGCTCACACCCAAGAGGACGAGACCGACGACCGAAAGTCCGATCAGACCGGCGATCGCGTAGCGCATGGCGTCGGAGCTGCCCGACCCGAGGGCCTCGTGCTGAACCACCGAGGAGTAGACGTCCTGGATCTGTGTCTGCACGTCGGCGTTGCGGGTGTCGTCCCATGCAAAGACGGCAAGCCTGTCGGTCGACGCCACGCCCACGGGCATCCGCATGTCGAAGCCGTTGCTCCAGACCCCGAGCCGTCGGTCGATCGAGCGATCGCTGACCCGAACGTTCTTTGACCAGGTGACCCCGTTGTCCTCCGAATAGGAGTAATAGACATCGTTGACGAACAGGCCGTCGTCGTTGCGGAAGTCCCACCACACTGCGTCGACCCGCCCGTTCGGTGCCACACTGATGGCCGGGTTCGACTGGGTGTGCCCACCCTCGGTGGTGCTGACTGCATCGTCGTTCAGCTGCTTGCCCTCCGACCAGGTCTGGCCGCCGTCGGTGGACCGGCGGGTGAAGACGTCGCGGTCTCCCAGCGCCGGCTCGGCCACCTTGTCCTCGTAGGTGATGTGCAGCGTGCCGGTGGACCCACCTTCAGGGCTCCAGGCGATCACGGTGGGAGCCTGGTAGAACCCGCTGGGAGGGGCGATGACGCTCACCGCGAACGTCTTGCCCTGGTCGGTGGACTTGCCGAGCATGAGCGAGTTCACCTCGCTGCCCGCGGGCTGGCCAACGGCCGAGGCCGTGAACACCACGTACAACGTGCCGTCGTCGGCCACGGCAAGAGACGGGCTGCTTCCACCCCACTTCTCGGCATCCTCCTTGTTGGCGACCGTCTTCCAGTAATCGCCCACCACCTTGACCGGCTCACCGAACGTGCGGCCACCATCAGTGGACGTGGCGACGGTGCTCTGACTGGGCACGGCCGGCGTGACCGACGCGAGGCGCTGGTTCCAGCCCACGTAGACGATGTCCTGATCTGCGCTCTTGCGGTCGACGGCCAGACCGGTGATCGGGCGGTTGTTCTCGGACTCGGCGCCAACCAGCCCGCGAGCGTCGCGCACGACGACCGGATCCCAGTTCTCGCCCAGGTCTGCAGAGCGCGAAACGAGCACGCTGTAATTGGCGTAGTTGCCCTCGGCGCCCACCCCCACGTCGCCGCTGTCCCAGCCGGTAAGGGCGTAGTACACCGTGCCGTCCCGTCCGAACTGGACGGGCGAGACGGTGCTGGTGCCCGAGGTGTGGAAACAGAACGGATAGCTCTCCGGCGACGGGAAGGCGTCCATGAGCCGCCAGGTGCGACCGGCATCGACGGACCGCATGAACCGGCAGGCCCGGGTCCGCATCTCGGGCGTTGCCGCCACGATCACGTTGGGGTTCTCGGGGTCGACAGCCAGATGTGGCGCACCGTAGGTGCGGCTGGGCGAAAGGTCTTCTGTGGTCACTCGGACCGAGGACGTCACCCGCACCGGGTCGCCTTCTTCTGCGCTGGTGGCCATACCCTGGCCGGCCATCAGGGCCAGCAGCGGGATTGCCCCCAGAACGGCGAGTCGGCGGGGCCTCACCGGCCCTGACCGCGGACCGTCTCGGTGGCAGGCGAGCCGCGCCGCGACGACATGAGCGCCGCCGCTCCGGCGGCGAACATGGCCACTCCGGCCACGCCGAGCCCGACCAGCACCAGGGCACCGGTGCCGACGGCCTTATCCTCTACCAGGCCGGTGGGCCGGACCTCGGTCTGCGGCGTGAGATCGGCGCCGCGAGCCGGCCTGCTGCCGTCGGCGTTGAGAACCTCGACGAGGGTCTTGGTCGGCATGCCCCGGATGAGCTTCTCAGACTCTTCGAGCTTCTGGGTGGCCCAGAGGGTGTGGATACCGGGCGTGGCATCGGCCGGGATGACGACCGTGCCGGGCCCCCAGGTGGCGAACCCGCCGCCCGACGTCTTGAACGACCCGAGGACGGGACCGTCCACCGCGTCAAAGCGGATCTCGACCGGGTTGGTCAGCCCAAAGCCGTTCGGGCCGAACACTCCGACGGTGTCACCCGCTTTGAACTGCGTGGGTGTCACCTGGAGCTGGGCCACGTGCGGCGCCCATGCTGCGCTCACCGGGAGCAATACACCGGCGGCGGCGGCGGCGCCGGCCAGGGTTGCCAACCAGCGGCCCGAGAGTCGTCTGTGCTTCAAGGATTCCCCCAAGTTGCGTGAAAGAGCGAACCGCCGGCGGCGGTCCCAACATGATCTACGCCCGGTAGCGCTCTCATCAATAGGTGCGTCTGACATCTACCGTTCGGTGTATCAGCCGCAGTTTCTTCCCCGATCCGGTCGAGCCGAAACCTCAGGCGTCTTCGGGGGCGCCAGAAGCTCCCGCTCGACGTCGTCCCACAGCAGCACAGCGTCCTTCTCTTCCTTCTCCCGCCGCTCCTCGCTGGCGTACCAGCGGAAGAAGATGATGGCGATGATCAGCCACAGGAACAGCCCACCCACGATCTTCATGATCAGCCCTGCGGTCTGCTGGTCGGTGAGGGCCGAGATGTTCCAGAGCCGGGGAAAGGTTGCATAGATGCGGTACAGCGGGCGGTCGTTGAAGGTGAGGAACGACGCCGGCACGGTGGGCACGATGGTCTGGAGGAACAGGTAGAGCATCTGCGCCGGCGGCTTGATCCTGCGGATCTCCGGCAACGGGCTGGCCACCGGCATCCACATGAGTACTGCCGAGCCGAGCAGCACCGCGTGGGCCACGAAGTGGAGGAGGTGCCAGCGCACCGTGGCCTCCACCACCACCGGCCAGTGGCTGAGCACCAGGATGAGGTTGAACTGGATGAGCCCGGCGACCGGGCGGCTCAGCGAGCGCACGCTGCGCAGCAACCTCCCGCTCCCGAGGATGTTCCGGGCCATCCACGCCGGCGTGGCGACCAGCAACAGCAGCGCCACGACCAGGGTGAGCATCAGGTGCTGCATCATGTGGACGCTGTAGAGGTAGCCCTCGGCCACGTCGTGGACGGGCCATGACGACGCCAGGAACAGCACGCCCAGGCCGGCCACGATGCACCTGACCTGGGTTCGGCTCACCACCCGCTCACCGGGCCGCCGAGCCTGCTCCCTGCGGACCGACAGGAAATAGAGCACTGCGAGGGCTCCGACCAGCGCCCAGACGTCGAGATGGGCATGCCAGTGCGGGAAGGGGACGGCAGCCGCAGGGATCATGTCCCGGGGTTCACCTCGTCCAGACGTGGAACGTGCTGAGCAACACGGTGAAGCAGAAGATGGCCAGGCCCATCCCGGCGATGAACAGGCGCCGGAACAGGCGGCTGTCGAAGCGCAGGTGCATGAAGAAGGCCACGACCATGACGAACTTGACGATCGACATGGCGATGAGGGCGGGAGCGAGGATGCCCTCCACCGCCTCCCAGTAGGAGAAAGCCACCTCCACTGCGGTGATCGCCGCCAGGATGAGGGCGATCTGGACGTACTGCTTCTCGCCCGGGTGGGCGTGGTGCGTGCCGCCCTCGTCCGGGTCGGTCTCGACGACCGGGCCGGTGGCGTCGTCGCGGGTAGGAGCGCTCATGGGATGAGGTAGATGAGGGTGAAGATCACGATCCAGACCACGTCGACGAAGTGCCAGTACAGGCCGACCAGCTCCACCGTCTCGGCCTTCGAGGATGGCAGCTTGCCACGCATCGACAGGCTGTAGAGCGACAGCAGCATGAGCACGCCAATGGTGACGTGGGCGCCGTGGAAGCCGGTGAGCACGAAGAAGCTCGAGCTGAAGAGGTTGACCCGCAGGTTCATGCCCTCGCGGACGAAGACGGTGAACTCATAGGCCTGGCCGGCCACGAAGCTGGCGCCCAGCAGGGCGGTGGCGAGGATCCAGATCCGGGTGAGGCGCTGGTCGCCCCGCTGGATGGCGGCCAGGGCCAGCACCATGGTCAGGCTGCTCATGAGCAGGACGAAAGAGCTGACCGAGGTATAGGGGATGTCGAAGACGTCGACCGGGGCGATGGTGCCCGGCTCGCTCTGGCCCTTGAACAGGAGGTAGGTGGAGATCAGGGCCCCGAAGAGCATGCACTCCGATCCCAGGAACGACCACATCGCCACCTTCTCGTTGCTGAGACCGGTGGAGGTGGGCGGGTGGCCGGCGTCGATCTCGGTGTGGGAGCCCGACGACGCGGTGACGGTGCTCATCCGGCGGTGACCGACTCGAGGTCTTCCCCGGAGGTATCCGGCCCGTGCACCGGCGTGTCCTCCGGGGCGGTGGCCGGCTCGAGGGCCCACGCGTACAGGCTGCCGAAGATCCAGACGCCGCCCAGGATGGCGACGGCCCAGGTCTTGTAGATCATCCCGTAGGAGAGGATGGGCATGCCGACGGCGGTGAGCAGCGGCCAGTACGACGGCGACGGCATGTGGATGTGCTCCTCGTGCTCCTCGCTATGCCCTTCACCAGGCCCTTCGCCGTGCTCACCGGTCTGCTCGCCGACGACGTCGGATCCCTCGTGTGGTTCCGCCGGCGAGGGCTCCACCTCGGAGTGGGCCATTTTCGGCTGGCCGACGGGAACGGCGCGCTTGACGCTGCGGCCGTGCTCGTCCTCGGTGTACTTCCGGTGCCACAGCTCGTCGCGACTGGTGACGAGGGGGATCTCCTTGAAGTTGTACTCCGGCGGAGGCGAGGGGATGGTCCACTCCAGGGTGCGGGCGTCCCAGGGGTCGTCGCCCACCTCCTGGGGCTTGCGGCACTTCCACATGTTGACGATGAACGTCAGGATCGACAGGGCGATGACGAATGAGCCGATGGTCGAGACCAGGTTCCAGACGTCCCACCCCCGGCCCTCGGGGTAGGTGTAGACCCGCCGGGGCATGCCCTGCAGGCCCAGGATGTGGAACGGACCGAAGGTCATGTTGAAGCCGACGAACATCAGCCAGAAGTGGATCTTGCCCAGCCGCTCATCGAGCAGACGGCCGGCGAACTTGGGGTACCAGTAGTAGGCGCCGGCAAAGAGGCCGAACATGCTCCCGCCGAAGAGCACGTAGTGGAAGTGGGCGACGATGTAGTAGGTGTCGGTCTGCTGGGTGTCGGCGGGAACCACGCCGTGGGTCACGCCCGAGAGCCCACCGATGGTGAACATGGCCACGAACCCGATGGCGAAGAGCATCGGTGTCGGGAACGTGAGTTTCCCTTTCCACATGGTGCTGATCCAGTTGAAGATCTTCACCCCTGTCGGCACGGCGATGAACATCGTCGAGGCGCTGAAGGCCGACACCGCCACCGGTCCGAGGCCGGTGGCGAACATGTGGTGGGCCCACACGCCCCAGCCCATGAAGCCAATGGCGATGCCCGAGAACACCATCACCTGATAGCCGAACAGCGGCTTTCGGGAGAAGACGGGGAGCACCTCGGAGACGATCCCCATGGCCGGCAGGATGAGGATGTAGACCTCCGGATGGCCGAACATCCAGAACAGGTGTTGCCACAGAAGTGGGTCTGATCCTGCCGCCACGTTGAAGAAGTTGGTTGAGAACAGCCGGTCGAAGCTGAGCAGGAACAGGGCCACGGTGATGACCGGGATGGCGAAGAGCAGGAGGAACTGGGCCACCAGGCTCATCCACACGAAGATGGGCATGCGCATCAGGCTCATGCCGGGCGCCCGCATGTTGATGACAGTGACGATCAGGTTGACGGCGCCGCTGAGCGACGCGATGCCCAGGATCTGCAGGCCGAAGATCCAGTAGTCGATGTTGTGGCCCGGAAGGTTCCGGGTGAGGGGCACGTAGCCGAACCAGCCGCCGTTGGGCGCCCCGCCCAGGAAGAAGCTGGAGTACATGAACAGGCCGCCAGCCAGGAAGACCCAGTAGCCCAGAGCATTGATCCGGGGGAAGGCGACGTCGCGTGCCCCGATCATGATCGGCAGCAGGTAGTTGGCGAGGCCGGCCGACAGCGGCATGATGACCAGGAAGATCATCGTGGTGCCGTGCATGGTGAATATCTGGTTGTAGGTGTCGGCCCGCAGGAAGGTCTGGTCGGGGGCGCCGAGCTGGATGCGCAGCAGTAGCGCCTCGAGGCCACCGATCAGGAAGAAGATGAAGGCGGTGGCCGAGTACATGATGCCGATCTTCTTGTGATCGACGGTGGTCATCCACCCCCAGACGCCCTTGGTGTAACCGGTGGGGCGCCGGAGGAAGCGGACGGGGGCGTTGAGGGGTCGCTCGGGCGCCAGGGCCTCGGGCCGCTGGGGGGTGACGATTGCCATCTAGCGGGCCTCCACAAGCGTCTGCACAGGTGCGTCCTTCAGGTCCAGCACGGTCATCGCAGGGTGTTCAGGTAGACGATGAGCTTGGTGATCTCGTCGGGGGTGAGGGGGGCGCCGGGAATGATCATCTTGTTCCCCGGCTTCTCGCCCTGCGGGTCGCGCAGCCACTTGCGCAGGTTGGCGTCGTTGTTGTCGAAGATGCTGCCGGCGAAGGTGGTCCGGGTGGCAAAGTGGGTCAGGTTCGGTCCGATGATGCCCTCGGAGACCCCCTCGACGGTGTGGCAGGTGCCACAGCCCTTCTGTGCGAAGGCCAGGGCTCCTTCCTCGGCCGGCGTGCCCCCCACGGCCTTGACCGAGGCGGCCCGCTGACCGGCCACCCACGCGTCGAAGTCCTGGGGCGTCATGGCGATGGCCTTGGCCCGCATGTTGGCGTGGGAGTCGCCGCAGAACTCGGTGCACTGCCCGATGTACTCACCCGGGGTGTCGGCGGAGAAGGACATGGTGTTGCTCCGGCCCGGGACCACGTCGGTCTTGCCCGCCAGCGCCGGGATCCAGAAGCTGTGGATGACGTCGTCGCTGTTCAGGGTGAGGAGCACCGGTCGGCCGACCGGCATTCTGAGTTCGTTGGCCGTGACCACACCCAGGTCGTCGTAGCGGTACTCCCACCAGAACTGGTGGCCGATGACGGTGACGTTGACCGGGTTCTCGGGCTTCTCGGCCAGATCGAAGATCACGGCAATGGTGGGGACGGCCACGGCCAGCAGGATCAGGGCCGGGATCAGGGTCCAGCCCACCTCCAGGCGGGTGTTGCCGTGGATCTGCTCGGGCTCGGGCGAGTCGGGCTTGGCCCGGAACTTGAACGCGGCCACGAGGACCAGGCCCTCGACCAGGACGAAGACCAGCCCGGCCACGATGAAGACCGGATTGATGAGCTGATCAATCTGCCGGGCCACCGGGCCCTGCGGCTCCAGGGTGTCCTGGGGCGCGTTCTCAGCACAGGCGGCAAGGAAGAGGAACAGGCTGGCACTGAAGGCCAAACGGCGGTTGCGACGCACGGCACTTCTTACACTGTCGGGCGCGGCGCAGCGCGTCCAATCGGCACCCGGGAACGCCGATTCTCAGCGCACGCCCACCGGGGCGTCGTGGGCGTCGATGCCGTGGGCCCGCCGGCGCCCCCGGGGCCCGGTCACCGCGAAGACGACAGCGAACAGGGCCGCTCCCACCAGCACGATGGTGGCGCCCGAGGAGACGTCGAGGTGGTAGCTGACGATCATTCCGACGAAGCCGCAAAGGGCCCCGATCAACGTCGACAGCCACAGCATGCGGGCAAAGCTGTTGGTCAGCATCCTGGCCACGACGGCCGGGATGACCAGGATGGCGGCGATGAGCACCACCCCGAGGACCTTCATGGTGGCCAGGATCGAGACCGAGAGCAGGAGCATGAGCAGGGCGTCCATGCGAGCAGTGTTCACGCCTGACACGTCGGCCACCTCGGGGTCGAAGGTGGTGAAGAGCAGCTTGCGGTAGAAGGCGAACACCACCAGACCGGCGGCCACGGTGACTCCGGCCACCACCCACACGTCGGCCACGGTGGCGCCCAGGACGCTGCCGAAGATGGCGGCGTCGACGCTGCGCCGCACCTGGCCGTAGAGGCCGAGCAGGGCGATGCCGAAGGCGAAGGAGGCGGTGGTGATCACGCCGATGGCCGCGTCGGAACCGATGATCCGCCGGCGGGTGACCCGGCCGATGGCCAGGGCCGACGCCATCCCCCACAGCCCGGCACCCAGGTAGAAGTTGAACCCGACCAGGGCACTGGCCGCCGCCCCCCCGAAGATGGCATGCGACAGGCCGTGGCCGATGTAGCTCATTCCCCGCAGGGTGACGTAGACCCCGATGAGGCCGCACAGGGCCCCGGCCAGGGTGGCCACCACCAGCCCGTGGCGGAAGAAGGCGAACTCGAGGGGCTCGGTGAGCCACGTCACGACGCCCGCCCCTTCCGGAAGGACACGATGTTCTCGCGCTCGCGATAGAGATCCACGACGATGGGCATGCCACCGTGCTCCAGGACCTCCATGGGCGCGCCGTAGGTGCGCTCGAGCACCTCGGGGGTGAGCACCTCCTGTGGCGTGCCCCGGCCGGTGATCTCGGTGTTCAGGCACACCAGCTGAGGGAGGTGGGCGGCGATGCCGTTCAGATCGTGGGTGGTCAGGACCACGGCCAGGCCGGCGAGGTTGAGGTCGGCCAGGAGGTGGAGGATGTCGTGGCGGGTGGCCACGTCGACCCCTGAGGTCGGCTCGTCGAGCAGGAGGAGCTGCGGCTGGCTGAGCAGGGCGCGGGCCAGGAAAACCCGCTGCTGCTGGCCGCCGGACAGCTCCCGGATGTGACGCGTGCCCAGCCCGCCGATGCCCAACCGGTCGAGCACCGAGGCCACCTCGGCCCGCTCGGCCGCCGAGGGCCAGGGGAGGCGACGGCCGGTGGTACGCGACATGAGCACGGCCTCGGCCACCGTGACCGGGAAGCTCCAGTTCACCGTCTCCACCTGGGGCACATAGCCCACCCGCAGGCCGGGCTGGCGCCAGATGCGCCCGGCCACCGGCGTGACCGTTCCCAGCACCGCCCGCAGCAGGGTGGTCTTCCCCGAGCCCGACGGCCCGACGATGCCGATGAAGTCAGCACCGCCGATCTCGAGGTCGGCCCCGGCCAGGACCGGCGTGCCGGCGTAGGCGCAGGTGACCCGCTCCAGCCGCAGGAGCGGCTCCACGGCTTCCCTCACTGGGGATAGACCGCCCGGTCCGGGGGGAGGTCGCCGGCCTGGACGGCCTTCAAGGCCGACGCGTCGCCACCCAAGCTCTCGACCATGGTGACGAAGTCGAACCTCATCAGGCCGAGCCAGGAGTGGTCGGGGTCGCCGGGGCGGCCGGGCAGATCGTCGTCACGCAATGTGTCTACGTAGCGGACACCCGCCTCGTCGCCGATCTGGGCCAGGACCTTGCTCGGGAAGACCTCGGAGCCGAAGATCGCCGGCACGCCGACCTGGCGGACCTGCTGGATCAGGCCGGCCACCTCCCGGGGGGTCGGCTCCTCGAAGCTCGATACCTCGATGGCGCCGATGACCTTCCAGTCGTACTGCAGCGCGAAGTATGCGTAGGCGTCGTGGTAGGTGAGCAGCTCCCGCCGGGGCACGGTGGCGCTGGCCACGGTCATGGCCCGGTCGAGCTCGTCCGCCTTGGCTGCGAAGCGCTCGTAGTTGGCGGTGTACCCCCCGGCGTTGCCCGGATCCCGACGGGCCAGGGTGTCACGGACCACGCCCGCGTAGGCCTTGGCGTACGGCGGATTGGTCCACAGGTGTGGGTTGGGCTTGCCCTCCTCCCGGGGGACGGAGAAGTCGTAGAGGTACTGGTCGGGACGAATGGTGCGCTCCCCCAGCTCCACCACCTCGGCGTCGTCCTTGAGATTGCCGGCGGCCAGCTCTCTCGTCGGATCCTCGAGCTTGAGGCCGTTCACGAACAGCACGTCGGCCCGGGCCAGGGTCCTCGCTGCGCTGGGCGGCGGCTCGAAGGTGTGGGAGTTCACCCCTTCGGGCACCAGGCCGCGCACCTCGGCCAGGTCGCCGGCCACCGAGGAAACGATGCTGGTGAGGGGGGAGACGGTGGCGACCAGGTTCAGCTTGGCCGGGTCGTCGGCGACCGAGTCGACGCTCGACCCGCATGCCGAAGCCAGCACGGCGAGCGACACCGCGGATGCCACGACCAGCAGTCGGGTTCTCACGAGCAGGACGCTATCGCAATCAGCTCGCTATAACGACTTCGGGTACTAGGCTTTCTTCATGCCGGTTCGGGAGGAGGCGGAGCCCATCCTGGGTCTGCTGCGGGCCCAGGGCGGCCGGGTGACCACCAGCAGGCGGGCCATCCTGGAGGCGTTCCTCGGCATGGGCGGCCACGTCACAGCCGAGGCGCTCACCACCCGGGTGCAGTCAGCCCAACCCGACGTGCACGAGTCCACCGTCTACCGCTTCCTCGACGATCTGGAGCGGCTGGGCGTGGTCGACCACGTGCACCTGGGCCACGGCCCGGCGGTGTACCACCTCTCCAGCGACTCCCACCACCACCTGGTGTGCGACGGGTGCGGGGCGGTGGTGGAGGTGCCGGAAGCGACCTTCGCTGAGCTGCGTACCCGCCTGCGGGACGACTTCGGCTTCGCTTTGCAGCCCCGCCACTTCGCGGTGACGGGACGCTGCAGGCGGTGCTCGGAGGCCGACTAGACGACCTTGACCGTGCCCTTCATCTGGGTGGGGTGCACGTCGCACTGGAACCGGTACTCACCGGCGGCGGGAGCGCGGAACGTGTAGGTGGCGGTGGCCACCCCGCTCACCAGGCGGCCCCGGAAGACCGGCCTGGTCGGGTCCTGGCCCAGGATGCTGATGTTGTGCTGCACGCCGCGGTCGTTGTTGTCGAACTGGATCTCGACCTCGGTATCGGCGGCCAGGGTGATGGTGTCGGACCCGAACGCCGTGTTCTCCGCCTCGACCTGCACCAGCGCCTCCTCCCCCGCGTGCTCCTCGTGATGGACCTCGATCTCCCGCTCGCCGATGGCTGCGGCGGCGACACCACCTCCGACCATCAACAGGCTGCCGAAAGCCAGGGTGGCGGCCAGGGAACGGCCGGAGATGCGGGGTCGGAGGGCGGCGATGCTGGCTCCGCCCATGATCACCACCCCGACGAGCAGGGCGAACACCCACGACGCCGTCTCCGACACCGCCAGCAGGATCCGGGACATGAAGTACATCACGCTGGCGATGGTGACCAGGCCCAGCACGGGCAGGCCGATGGGCAGGAGGCTGATCGGCCGCCCGGTGGTCTCGGAGGCGGAGCGAGCCAGCCATCCGGCGCCGGCGGTCATGGCCAGCAGCACGCCGGCCCAGGTGAAGAGGGGGTGCTCGATGAGGCCGAGCATGACCAGGCCGAGGGCGGCGCCACCGACGACCGGCCATGCGCCACCGCCGGGCAGTGGGGCCACGGCGACGGCGCGTACGTCGGGCGGCGGGGCGTCGGGCCCCACGACCGGCGCCACCTCGTTCTCGCGGACCGTCGAGAGCATGACCCCCAACACGAACGCCACTGCGCCGACCATGAGGAACAGGACCGAGCCGAGGAGGTCGCCGGAGATGGTCTTGTAGACCGCGCCCAGGAAGAGGGCGACGACCGCCACGGGCAGGAACAGCTTGGAGGTGGGGGTGAACATGCTCCCTATCCGTGCCGGCTCAGGATGAACAGGACGGTGACCACCACGAACCACACAATGTTCGTGTACTGCCAGTACACCGCGCCCGCCCGCAGGGCGTCGTGGCGGTCACCGGAGAAATGGCCGGCCACGGTGCGGAAGGCCAGCATCAGCACGGCGAGGATGGCCCCCAGCAGATGGAGCAGGTGGAAGCCGATCAGCACGTCGTAGAGGGTGCCGTAGGTGTGGTCGTTGAACCCGAAGCCGCTCCGTACGAACGACAACCACTCCAGGTTGGCCATGGCCAGCCCGAAGAAGAGGGTGAGGACCAGGGCCATGGCCGCGTTGCGGCCGTCGTTGCGGCGGGCCGAGTAGATGCCCCACTGCACCGAGAAGGCCGACATGACCGCGGTGATGGTGATCATGGTCGGGATGTAGGTACCCACCTCGACGTCGGAGGGCGGCCAGGTGGGCGACCCCTCCTTGATGGCCAG
The DNA here is from genome assembly GCA_038214685.1 of Acidimicrobiales bacterium. Lineage (GTDB taxonomy): Bacteria > Actinomycetota > Acidimicrobiia > Acidimicrobiales > AC-14 > CADCTB01. The sequence goes on along the minus strand of JBBQRO010000012.1, from coordinate 7,227 downwards.
GTACACGGCCACGACCGCACCCAGAACCATGGCGTCGGCGGTGACGAACAGCAGGGTGCCGATCGTGGACGTTCCCCGGCGGGGACGGCCCGGCACGGGACCGGGCAGCGGCACGCCGCTGGGCAGGACCAGCGGTGCCTTGTCGGACGCGGGGACCGGCAGGTTGTCGGCGGTGGCCGGTACGGCGACCATGGCCATCAGGAAGCCCCCTCGGACAGGAGGTCGCGGTCGGAATCCGCCTGGGCCGGCTGCGACTGGGCCGGCAGCGACTGGGCGACCCGGAGATCGAGCAGCGGCGTGTCGGAGCGGATCTCGGGCAGGGCGTCGAAGTTGTGCGGCGGTGGCGGCGAGGGGGTGGCCCACTCGAGCGTCTGCCCGCCCCAGGGGTCGGCGCCGGCCGGCTTCCCCCGCCGGGCCAGCACGCTGCCGGCCAGATCGAGCAGGAGCACGATCAGCCCGAGGCCGACGATGGCCGCTCCCGCGGAGACCATCAGGTTGCCGAGGGCCCATTCTTCATCGGAATCGAAGGTGGACGTGTGGACACCCATGTCCTGTAACCCGAGAAGCAGCATGCCGACCACCGTGAGGAGCGTCCCGCCGACCACAGCCAGGACCTCCAGTTTGCCCAGGGAATCAGACAGGCGGCGGCCCCACAGCTTGGGGCCCCAGAAGGTCAGGGCGGCGACAGCGCCGATGGTGGCCGCCCCGAAGAAAAGGGCGTGCTGCTGGCCCACCTGCCAGTAGTTGGTGTGGGCGTCGCGCCCGGCGTCGACCGCGGACACCACCGACGCGGCCAGGCCCAGGCCGAGCACAGGCAACAGGCCCAGCACCCAGAGCATCGGCGTAGAGCGGAAGTCACGCCGGAGGGCCTCGCGGTTGCCCTCCTTGGCGGCCAGGCGCAGGGTGGCCAGCCAGTTCAGGATCAGCAGGGCGACGGGCGCCAGCACGGCCAGGGCGCCGACGATGAAGAGGGGACGGGCCCCCGGGTTCAGGTTGGTCACCTCGCTTCCCCATCCGGCGAAGCTCAGGACCCCGATGCCGACCAGGGCGGCGGAGGCCCGGTCACGGCTGAACAGCCTCCGCCCGGTGAAGGTGGTGACGATCTCGCTGGCCACGCCCAGGGCGGGGATGAGGAGCGCCCAGAGCACAGGGTAGGCCCCGAACCAGAACAGGCGGGGCCAGACAAGGGGGCTGCCCCCCCGGCTACCGGTGAACCCGCTGAAGAGCGAGGCGCCGTAGTGGCGGTCGACGAAGAGCAGGCCGAAGGCGCCGATCAGCACGGGAAGGGCGAGCAGGAGCACGGCGCCCGAGACCATGATCGACCAGCTGAACACGGGTACCCGGCGCAGCGTCAGCCCCGGCGCCCGCAATTGCAGAATGGTCACGACGATGTTGACGACGACCAGCACCGCGGCCATGCACACCAGCACCAGCCCCAGCAGGAGCAGGTCGGGACCCTGGCCGGGCAGGCCCAGCATCACCGGGATCGGGTCGCTCAGGGCCCAGCCGTGGAACACGTCGGACACCGCAGGTGCGGCGGTGACCATGGCCCCGCCCATGAGGAACACCCAGAACGACATGGCGTGCAGGCGGGGGAACGCCAAGCGGGCGGCGCCGATCTGAAGCGGGACGATGGCCGACCCCAGGCCCAGCCACACCGGGAGCAGGAACAGGAACACCGAGAAGGTGCCGTGCATGGTGAACAGCTGGCGGTAGGTCCGGTCGCCGACGATCTCGGCCTCCGGCGTGGCCAGCTGGGCCCGCATGACGAACGCCAGGACGACCCCGGCCACCAGGAACACCAGGGCGGCGACCACGAACAGCGACCCGACGTACTTGTGGTCAGTGCCCTTGGGCCAGGCGTCGGGTAGGGCGGCCACGGGCTGCGATGGGGCGGTGGCCCCCGGGTGCGGCCCTTCCTCGACCTCGGTGTCGGTCATTGCCATTGTCGCCGGACTTTATACAGACCGCCCCCGACCCTTCGAGTCGAGCGGCCGATCGGCCGGGCTAGCCTGCCTGTGCGCCTGAGTCTGCATCCCGATCGAGCAGTGACCAGCGGCTGGGTCGGTGGTGTCTTGGAGTCGGCCTGGCCACCGTCGCCGTGGCCCTGAGCCCACCTGTTGACGCCCGGGCCGACGCCACCCTTTCGGCACACATGGTGCAGCACGTAGCCCTGACCATGGTGGCCGCGCCGCTCCTGGCCAGCGGCCTGACGCGGTTCCCGAGACTCCATCCCGTGCTGGCCTGGCTGCTGTTCGCTGCTACTGGCTGGCTGGTCCACTTCACTCCCCTCTTCGAGGCGGCTACCGAGAACCTGCCCCTCCACGTCTTCGAGCACGCTCTGCTGCTGGGCGGCGGGCTCCTGTTCTGGGCCCAGGTGGTGGGCCCGCCACCCCGCTCCGAGGGCCGCTCGGGCCCGCCACCGACCCTGTCGCACCCGCTGCGCCTGCTCTACCTGGTGGTGGCCATGCCCCAGAACACCTTCGTGGCCCTGGCCATCTTCTCGACCAGCCGGGTGCTCTACCCCCACTACGGCAACGACGCCAACGCCCTGGCCGACCAGCGCCTGGCCGGCGGCATCATGTGGGTGGCCGGCGACCTCGTGCTCCTCGCCGCCGTGCTGGTGGTGGCCGCGGCCTGGGCCCGGCACGAGGAGCGGCAAAACCGGCTTACCGAAGAAGAAGCTGATCAACTGCCATCGCCCCGAACAGGAGGGTGATGTAGGTGATGGAGAACTTGAACAGGCCCATGGCCAGCTCGGGCCGGTGGCTGCGGGCCAGTTGCACGGCCTTCCACGTAAACACCGCACCCAGGGTCACCGCGGCCACCAGGTAGATCGGCCCCATGGAGCCGAGAGGCCAGAATGCCAGGCTCACCGCCCACAACACCACGGTATAGGCGACGATGCGCCTGGCCGTCTGGTCGAAGGTGGCCACGACCGGCAGCATCGGCACCTCGGCCGCCGCGTAGTCGGCCCGGTAGCGGATGGCGAGGGCCCAGAAGTGCGGGGGGGTCCAGACGAAAATGATGGCGAACATGGCGAAGGGGGCGATGGCCAGCTCGTTCGTGACTGCCGCCCACCCGACCAGGGCGGGGACGGCGCCGGCCGCGCCGCCGATCACGATGTTCTGGGTCGACGTGCGCTTCAGCCAGATCGTGTAGACGAAGACGTAGAACAGGGTGGCTGCCACTGCCAGCGCCGCGCTCAGCGGGTTGACGACGAGGCTCAGCCACACCGCCGCCCCCACCTCGAGGGCGATGGCGAAGATCAGGGCGTTGCGGGGGGTGATCTCGCCGGTGACCAGCGGACGGCCCTTGGTCCGGCGCATCAGCTTGTCGATGTCGCGGTCGATCACCATGTTGGTGGCGTTGGCCCCCGCGGCGGCCAGCGTGCCCCCAACCAGGGTGGCCAGGATCAACCAGGCCGAGGGCATCCCCCGCTCGGCGACGATCATGGCCGGCACGGTGGTGACCAGCAGCAGCTCGATGATCCGCGGCTTTGTCAGGGCGACGTAGGCGGCCAGCCGGCCCCGGTCGGGAACGGGGATTCCGGACGGAACGGGGAGGGTCACTGGGACGACGGCCTCGGTCATTGCGCCCCGAGACTACGGCGACGCGTCGCGAAAGGGGAAAACGAGATCGTCACGGTCGGCGGAGAGCCGCCATGATCACGGTCGGTGGAGAGCCGCCGGGTCCACCCCCCGCAAGGGGCGCCACGACCACCGTCACCGCCGGCGGGTGGTGGGAGTGGTCGGCCGGCGGGTGGTGGAGGTGGTGGGCGGAGCGGTGGTCGTGGTGGTGGTCGTGGCCAGGGGCGGCGCCACCCGCTGCCACTGGGGCACGTAGTCGCCGAAGCCCGACCCTCCCGTGATCTGGGCCAGTCCGGACCCGTCCACGCCCACGAGCAGGATCTTCGAGCCGCCGGAGCGGTTGCTGTGGAAGGCCAGTGACCCGCTGTCCGGTGACCAGGTCGGGGCGTTGGCATCGGCCCGGGTGCGCGTGACCTGGCGCTCGTCGCTGCCGTCGGCGTTCATGACCCAGACGTCGAAACCCTCCCGGTCGGCGGTCTCGGGCCGGGTGCGCTGGAACGCGATCTTGGAGCCGTCGGGCGACCAGATCGGGAGCTCGTCGACCGCAGGGTCCTCGGTGAGCCGGACCTGGTTGGTGCCGTCCGCGTTCATCACCCAGATGTCGGTGTTCTCGCCCCGGAGGCTCTGGAAGACGATCCTGGTCCCGTCGGGCGAGAACGCCGGCGCCTGGTCCGTGGCCTGGTCGGTGGTCAGGCGGGTCTGGTTGCTGCCATCGGCGTTCATGACGTAGATCTCGAAGTTGCGGTCGCGGGCGCTGCTGAAGGCGATCCTCGATCCGTCGGGGGACCACCGGCCGAACACGTCAGCGCTCGGGTTGTCGGTGAGGCGGGTCTGGTTGGTGCCATCGGCGTTCATGACGTAGATCTCGATGTTGCCGTCACGATCGGATTCGAAGACGATCTTGGAGCCGTCGGGTGACCAGGACGGGAACGAGTCCTTGGAGCGGCTGTCGGTCAGCTGTGCCCGCCCCGAACCGTCCGCGTTGACGGAGTAGATGTCGAGGTCGTCCTCGCGGTCGCTGGCGAACACGATCTTCCCGGGCCCGCCGCCCGACGCGCCGGGTATGGATTCGTCGGTCGATCGGACGAACACCAGCACCAGGGCGGCCACGAGCATGAGGAGGGCCAGGGCGCCGAGCGCGCCGACGACCGGTGCCGGCCTGTCATCGTCCGTGAAAGCCGACAGCATCGTCCTCAGTCTGCCAGGAGCGCATGACGCGGTCGGGCCACCACGTTCAGCCCTCTCGGCCCCACGACGCGTAGGCGGCGGCGAAGAGCGCCGGCATGCCTCCGGTGTGCAAGAAGATGGTCCTCGTCGCCGGGCCGATCGAGCCCTCGCGCCGGGCGGCGATGAGACCGGCCATGGCCTTGCCGGTGTAGACGGGGTCCAGAATCAACCCCTCCGAACGGGCGGCCAGCACCAACGCCTCCCGGCACTCCTCGGTGGCCGCGCCATAGCCGCCTCCGACCCTGTCGTGGTCGACCCGGGCCTCCCCGGTCGGCGCCGGCAGGCCAGCCAGGGCCGCGACCTCGGCGGCCTTGGCCGGCACCAGGGTGTCGAGATCGGGCCGGGCCCCCACGTCGACTCCCAGGACCAGGTCGAGGCGGCCCAGGCCGGCGGCCAGGCCGGCGTGGGTGCCGCCCGACCCGCCGGCCACCACCACCAGGTCGATCGGGCCGTCGACGGCGGTGGCCGCCTGGTCCCGCAGTTCGGACGCGGCCCGCACGTAGCCGAGGGCCCCGACCGGGCTGGCTCCGCCGATCGGCATTCTGTAGGGCCGGCGACCTTCGGCGACCAGGCGGTCGGCCGTCTCGTCGATGGCCGCCTCGATGGCGTAGTAGTCCATCGGCCCCTCCTGCATGCCGGTCCACGTCACCTCAGGACCGAAGATCTCGACCAATAGCACGTTCCCGCCGGCGGTGACCGGCCGGGGCCCGGCCATGATCACTGAGCAGTCGAGGCCCAGGCGGTTGGCGGCGGCAGCCGTCATGCGGACGTGGTTGCTCTGCGGCCCCCCGCCGGTGACGAGCACATCCGCGCCCTGGGCCAGGGCGTCGGCGCACAGGTAGTCGAGCTTGCGGGCCTTGTTCCCGCCGCCCCCGAGGCCGGTGAGGTCGTCACGCTTGACCCACAAGGCCCCCGGTTCCATCTGGAGCGCGGCACCGAGCCGATCCGCCGCCTCCAGAGGGGTGGGCAGGACTGCGAGGGAAAGGCGTCGGTCGAGGGGAGGAGGCACTGTCCCGGAAGGTAGCCCCCCTGGCACCTAGCATGGGCGTCCGAATGGGTTGGTGCCACGAGTTCGGCTGCCAGATCACGAGCGGCTGCAACCATCCGATGAAAGCGGGTGCTGCGGCCTGCACGTGCTCGGTGTGCGACACCGTCTGCACGGGCAAGTTCTCGGGCTGCCCCGAGGTCTTCGCCCGGGCCGTCCCGGTGGCCTCGCCCCGCGCCCCGACGTCCGGCATCGGGCCCATCTCCCTGCCCGACCCGCCCCGACCCACAACGTCTCGGCCGGCGGCGTCGCAGCCCGCGGCAGCGGGGAGCCGGGAGGTGGCCGCCCAGGGCGCTGCGCCGGCCACCGCCGAGTCGGGGGGTGGGATGCTGTCAAGGGAGAACGGTGCCCGGGTACTGCACTGGATGCGGGCCGAGTTCGACGGGGTGAAGTCCCAGCTCCACGCCATGGCCAGCAGCCTGGCCCACCAGCAGGCCCAGGTGGCCGACCTGGCCGCCAATCGGGTCGGCGACATGAATAGCGCCCTCGCCGAGTTGGAGGGCTCGGCCACCCAGCTGCGCACCGAGGCGTCGCGCATGCGACGCGACGCCGGCGGCCTCCAGGAGGACGGAGCCGAGCTGCGCAGGGAATCGGCACGGCTGCGCGAGATCGAGCGGGAGATGGGCGAACGGCTGCCCAAGGTGGTGGCCGACGCGGTGCAGCCGGAGCTGCGGGCCGCCCTCCGGGAGGTCGAGGCCATCACAGCCGGCCTGCGGGAGGAGGCGTCGCAGCTGCGGGCGGTGCGCGACGGCCTGCACGAGCAGCTCCCCCGCCTGGTCGAGGCCGCGGTGCGCGAGGCGCTGGCGTCCTTCACCCCGGCCACCGCCGTCCCCGGCGTCCCTGCGGCGGTGCCAACCCAGTCGTCCTCGCAGGCCAACGGGTTCGCTCCCGACGCCCCGCCGGAAGTCGTCGAGGAGCCGCTCACCGAGGGGGCTCTCGCCGACGAGCCCACCGACGAGGTGGTCGCCCCCGCCTTCGGCGCCCCGCCGGCCGCCCGGCCGGCACCGGTTGCCGCATCCGACGGTGGGGTGGGCGAGGATCCGCTCGCCTGCACGCTCCCCGGCCTGGTCGTCGGCCCGTCGCTCGCCCTCGGCGTGAGCGAGGCGCTCAAGCGGGCCGGGCTCCGCCGCCGCCGGCGCCGGCGGGCCAACTCGCCGTCGCCCGGCCTGCACCGCCGCGATCCCTTCGCCACCCACGTCACCCGGCGCATCGATCGGTACGCCCGGGCGCGCGCCGACCTCGCCGCGGTGCGACCGCCCGGCAACTCCCCCGCCGGCGGCAAGGGCCCGAGCGGCCCCCAGAGCGGGGCCAAGGGCCCGAGCGGCCCCCAGAGCGGGGCCAAGGGCCCGAGCGGCCCCCAGAGCG
>JBBQRO010000011.1:0-49227 GCA_038214685.1 Acidimicrobiales bacterium | reverse complement strand
CGTCGGGCCTCCTCCTCTTCCCGGCGCCGGCGATTGGCCAGGCGTTGGGCCAAGGCACCGCCGGCGGCGGCCGGGTCTTCGTTGCCGCGGAGGGGAGCAGGGCCCGAGGAGCCCCGCATGCCGGCGGGAGCGAAGGGACTGTTGGTGGATGCGCCCGGCCGGCGGGCCTGTTGGCGCTCGTAGAACTGGCGCATCGCCGAGTCGCGCATCTCCTCAGCCGAGCCTGCGTCGTACTGCAGGACGAGGTCTTCGGGACGATGGCCGGTGTGGGCGGCGTGGTCCATCAGCGCAAGCTCGGTGATGGACATCTCCTCCTCCTCGTCCGGTTCACCGGCGTAGTAGACGGGCGGGCCGGTGACGTGGCCACCGTCGCCATACCCCCCGCCGTCGCCGAAGGCGGGAGGGGGCGGCGCACCGCCGCCCGAACGGGGACCGGGGTTGAGGCCTCCCGGGCCGAAGCTGGACCCCACCTCACCGGACGGCATGGGGGTGAAGGCCTGCTGGGGCTTGGGCGCCGCCTTCCGGGCAGGCTGCGACCGTCGCTGCACAGGCCGACCGCCGTCGGCCAGATCGGCGGCCATCATCTCCAGGGGTGAGGGCGGGCCTATGCGCGGGCCTCCCATGCCCCCCATTCCCGGCATGCCGCCGCCACCGGCCATGCCGGGCGGCCCGCCACGACGGGTCAACCGCTCGACCTCCTCCGCGGCTTGGCGGTCGAGCTCTTCTTTTCTAGCGTCCTTGTCCTTGCCGAACCGAGGCATGTTCCTCTCCCTCAGACCGGGTGGAAACACCCATGGTAGCGCTGGCCGCAGTCAATTCTCCGGCCGGCGCCACCATGGGGACATCAGGCCTGGCGGCCGACGCCGTCGCCCTCGACCTCGCTTCTGTTCGTCGGTGAGGTTCTTCTTCACGTCGACGACGTCCTGCGTCGCGGTCTTGACCTCGGCGCTAGGTTCCAGGTCTTCCTGGCGGCTCTCAGAATCGGGGACGGCTCGACCCAGGGCCAGGCCGGCCTCGACGTCGCTCGGCGGGTTGGTGCCGGCACCTGGATCTCGCTACCCGACGCCAGTGCCCACGTCTTCCATGTGCCGGCCGGCGATGTGGCCCGCTCGACGGCGTCCGTGGCGCTGCCACCATCGTCGCCGCACGCCCGGCCGAGCTCAACGCCAGGCAGGCCGGAGCGCGTACGTGCCGCGTACTCGGATTGAGGCTACGCAGCCAATGGCGCGGCCGCGTACGCGATGGCCACGGGCTGGCACCAGATCACGATGGAGCGGATCCTCTCGGTAGGCAGTGAGGCGGGTATCTCGTAGTTCTGGGTGCCGAGCGTGGACTTGAGGTTGGCGATCTCGACGTAGGGCGTGTTGAGTGCCTCCGCGCTGTTCATCGGACGGGCCGCTTCCGACAGCCAGACGAACAGGTCGGTGTTCTCTCCGGTCTTGAAGCCCTCGAAGCGCAGGATCCGTCGACCGTCGGCCAGGCTGTACAACTTGGCGGTGCCCTCGCCCTGCACCTCCACCTTGTAGAACGATCCGGAGGCCACCACCCGGTCGGGCGTCATCCCGGGCAGGAGCGGCTCATCGAGCGGGGTGTCGATCTGCTGATCGACCACGGCCCTCCACTGGCCGACGGCTTCGATCGACAACCGGACGGGGCCGGTGACGATGGAGTAGCCGGTGTCCTCCTTCGGGCAAGGGGTGTCGACGACGGGGCCGGGCCGCCGGGGCGGCGGCACCGACGTGATGCGCAGGGTTCCCGTGCTACAGGTGAAGCGGACCCGCCATTGGATGGCCGTGGGCAGGATGGTGAACTCCGGCGTCTGGAACGCCCCGGAGCCGTTGAAGGTGTTCACCGTCTCCCAGCGGGCCGCGGCCCGGGCCTCGCGAGGTTGGTCTGGCGCAGTCGTCGCCGGCGACGGCTCCGCTGTCGTGGCCGGCGCTGCGCCCGGTCCGCCGTCCGTGCCGCCGCACCCGGCCAGGGCCAGGGCCAGGGCAAGGAGGGCGACGACCGCTCGTCGACCCATTGTCCGCAGCGTACCGTTGGCCGCATGCTGTATGCCTTCGGCTTCGAGCGGATCGGCGTGATGGTGAGCGATCTGTACTTCGTGAATCCTCGCCCGGCCCCGGGCCAGGAAGGGGCGGAACGAGGAGTGCGCCTGGAACTGCGGGTCCTGGAGCGCCGACCGCTGCGGGGGTCGATCTACTCGGCCCAGCCGATCGTGGTCGACCTGCCCATCTGGCGGGTCGACCTGCTGGAGGCGGTGGCCAGCCCACCGGGGACCCTCGACCGGGCCCACCACCACCCTGCCTTCGACGGATGGGAGCCCGGGGAGCGCCATTTCGTCGCCGAGCTGAGCGCTGCGCCCGTGGAGTGGTTGGCCGAGCGCCTCGCCGATCTCGACTCCGTGCTGGCGCGGGCCGGCGCAGCTCCGGGTACCGCCGGTCCCGGCGACGCCGCCGCCCTGCGAGATGCAATCCCCGAGATCGTCGACGCGCTGCGCCGACTCCTCGGTCGAGTGGCGGCGGGTGAGCTCGGCCGCCCCGACGACGACCGGGAGCTGGTGAGCGCACGCATCGGGTGGCTGTGACCGAAGGGCCAGTGCCCGACCTCTACCGCCCTGACCTGGCCCTGGTCCACCACCTCGGGTTCGGGTTTCTCGCCGATGCGTGCGCTCCCGGCATCCTCGCCATCCTCGACCCGGTCCGGACGCGCAACGGCCTGGTCCTGGAGTTGGGCTGCGGCAGCGGTGCGCTGACCCGTCACCTCGTCGCCGCCGGCCACCGGGTCGTCGCCACCGATGCCTCTCCGGCCATGGTCGAGCTGGCCCGGGAGCATGTGGCCGGGGCCGACGACGTCCGGGTGCTGGTGCTTCCCGACGAATCCCTCCCGGCCGCCGATGCCGTCGTCTCGGTGGGCCACGTCCTCAACTACCTGCCCGACGAAGCCGCCATCGACCGGGCCCTGGTATCCATCGCCGGCGCCATCGCACCGGGTGGCGTGCTGGCCCTCGACCTGTGCGACCGGCGGTTCGGCGAGGTGCGCAAGGACGCGCCGCCCGGCGCCCGGGTGGAGGACGACTGGGCCGTGGCCTCGCGCACCGAGATCCCATCGCCCGACCGCCTCGTCCGCCACATCACCACCTTCGTGCGCGTCGACGCTGGCGGGTGGCGACGCAACGACGAGCGACACGACAATGTCCTGCTCGACACCTCGCTGGTGCCGGCGCAGCTGGCCGCCCATGGCCTGCACGCGACGGTGGGCCCGTCGTTCGGCATCGAGCCGCTGCCGGAGGGCATGGTGGCCGTCACCGGCCGCCGCTCCGGGCACGTGGGCCGCCCGGGGCTCGAACCCGGCCCAGAAGCTTAAAAGGCTCCCGCTCTACCCGATGAGCTAACGGCCCGCGGTCAGCGTAGCCACGGTGCGGGCCTAGGCTGGCGTCAATGGACACCGACCTGGCGCGGCAGCGGTTGGCCGAGGAACGCACGCGGCTCGAGGAGGTCCGTTCCACCTTCGACGCCGAGCACCTCACCGACCAGTCGGAGTCGGAGAGCGTGAGCGAGCTCAGCTCCTACGACCAGCACCAGGCCGACATGGGCACCGAGACCTTCGAGCGCGAGAAGGACCTGTCGATCCTGGAGCAGGTCGAATCCGAGCTGGGCGACGTCGAGCACGCCATCCGCCGCCTTGACGAGGGCACCTACGGCACCTGCGAAGTCTGCGGCAAGCCGATTCCCGACGAGCGCATGGAGGCCATGCCCGCCACCCGGCGCTGCATCGAGCACCAGGCCGAGGTCGAGCGAGAGGTCCGGGTCTTCGGCCAGAATGCTGACGTCGGCTTTTTGGCTGCTGATGGCGACCGCGGCTTTCTGGCCGCCGATGGCGACGTCGGTCCTCTGGCCGACGGCGACCGCGGCCCGGGGCGGGCGCCGGGACTCGAGTAGAAGGCCCACCATGCGAAAGTCCGTGGTCGTCGGCGCCGGGAGCGCGGCCGTGCTCGGGGCGGTGGGCGCGAGCGTCGGGGTGGCACTGCGGAACTCCGACCGGCGCGTCCAGCTGGAGCGCCAGGCCCGGGTGTGGCGCTTGTCGACCCGGCGGAGCATCGCCTGGGGAGTGACCAAGGTGAGGGGAAGCCGGGCCACCGAGGAGCGGCGGGCCCAGCTCGAGCAGCAGTTCGCCATCCGCACGGCCGAGGACGTGGCCCAGGTGCTGGGCGGCATGAAGGGCGCCATCATGAAGGCGGGCCAGATGGTCTCCTTCATCGCCGACGGGCTTCCGCCCGAGGCCCAGGCCGCCCTGGCCACCCTGCAGGCCGATGTCCCGCCCATGGCCCCCAGCTTGGCCGAGGGCGTCATCCGTTCCGAGCTCGGCGCCGACCCCAGCAAGCTCTTCCTCGACTGGGATCCGGTGCCGGTGGCGGCGGCCTCGATCGGCCAGGTCCACCGGGCGGTGATGCCCGACGGGCGCCTGGTGGCGGTAAAGGTGCAGTACCCGGGCGTCGACAAGGCCATCCGGTCCGACCTCGACAACGCCGAGTTCCTGTACGGGCTCTTCGCCTCCTTCGCCCTGAAGAACATGGACGTGAAGCCCATGGTCGACGAGCTGCGGGCCCGGATGGGCGACGAGCTCGACTACCGGCTGGAGGCTCTCTGCCAGAAGGAGTTCGCCGACCGCTACCGAGACCACCCGTTCATCCACGTGCCCGACGTGATCCCCGAGCGCAGCAGCCGGCGGGTTATCACCAGCGACTGGGTCGACGGCATGAACTGGAAGGACTTCCTCGACAGCGCCACGCCGGCGCAGAAGCACACTGCGGCCGAGGTGCTGTTCCGCTTCGCCGAGGGGTCAATCTGGCATCACCGGGTGTTCAACGGCGACCCCCATCCGGGCAACTACCGCTTCCATCCCGAGAGTGGCAAGGTGACCTTTCTCGACTTCGGTCTGGTGAAGCGGTGGGCCCCGGGGGAGCTCGAAGGGCTCAGTCCTATTCTCGACGCCATTCTCGCCCAGGACCCCGACCGCACGATGAAGGCGGTGGTGCACTCAGGCTTCCTGCCCGCCGACTCAGGTGTGGCCGCCGAGCGCCTGTACGAGTACTGCACGCTGCCCTACCTGCCGTTCCAATCCGAGGAGTTCACGTACTCCAGTGAGTTCGTGGGCCAGACCCTGCAGCGCATGCTCGACCTCCAAGGCGAGTTCAGCGATGTCATCCGCAAGCTGAACATGCCGCCCTCCTACGTGATTCTCGACCGAGTGGTCTGGGGCATGAGCGCCCTGTTCGGACGGATGGGCGTCACCCATCGTTGGGGCGACCTGCTCGACGAGTACCTCCACCAGGCGGCACCGTCCACCGAGCTGGGCCGGGCCGAGGTCGAATGGCGACGCCGCAGGCTCGCTACCGCCACGCCCTAGTCGGCTACGTGCGCAAGCACGCCTTCGTGCCCCGCTACGGGGCCGAGGAGCGGCTGAGCCTGGTCACCGACGACGGCGTGCGGCTGGCCGGTGCCCGCCTGCAGGGCCCGCCGGACGCGGTGGCCACCGTCGTGCTGGTGCACGGGTTCAGCCAGTCGTCTCGGATGCCCCGTATCCACGCCTTCGCCCACATGTTGGCCCGTCGGGTGAACGTGATCGTGCCCGACCTGCGCGGCCACGGCGCCTCGGGTGGGGTCAGCAGCATGGGTCCCAAGGAGCCGCTCGACGTCAAGGCCGCGGTCGAGGCCGCCGACCCCGCCCTGCCGGTCGTGACCGTCGGAATCAGCCTCGGGGGTGCCGCCGTCCTGCTCCACGCCGGCACGTTCCGCGGGGTGGCCGGCGTGGTCTCCATCAGCGCCCCGGCGTGGTGGGGGGCTTGGGACACGCCCGCCACCAAACGCATTCAGCGCTACGCCATGTCCCCCGCCGGCCGGCGGTTCCTGGCCGTGGCCATGCGCACCCGGATTGCCCAGGTGTGCGACGGCGTGCCCCATGCCGAAGAGCAGGCCGGCGCCATCGCCCCGGCGTTCACCCTGGTGGTGGCCGACCCGGCCGACCACTACTTCTCCGAGGAGCACCCTCAGACCATCTACCGCTGGGCCCGCGAGCCCAAGGAGCTCTGGCTGCTGCCCGGCACCGGCCACGGCACCGATCTGCTGAGTCGGGCCTTCACCGACCGCCTCCTGGACGAGCTCGACCGCCGCCTCCGGTAGCTGGGCGACCGGCCACCACCCAGGCGGTAGCGTCCTCTCGAGGTGGCACTACCGCTGGAGAAGCTCGGGACCCGGTACGAACCGCGGGCGGCGACGATCGACGTCGACCGGGCGCGGGCGTACGCGGCCGCCACCAACGACGGCAATCCGGCCTATCTGGCCGGGAAGTTCGCCCCGCCGGTCTTCGCCGTGGTCCCCACCTGGGACGCGATGATGGTGGCACTGCACGACGTGGTGCCCGCCGCAGACCAGGTGGCCATGCTCCACGCCGAGCAGGACATGCACTTCTTCCAGCCGCTGGTCCCGGGCATGGCGCTGGTCACCTTCGCCGAGGCCTACAGCCTGCGCAGCGGCCGTATGGGCACCCGGTTCACCATGCGGGTGGTCAGCTCCGACCAGGCCGGGGAGCTGGTGGTCGAGCAGTTCGCCACCATGCTGATCCGGGGCGTCGATCCGGGGGAGGACGGCGGCCTCGCCCCTCCGACCCACGCCTTCCCCACTGAGGCCAAGACGGCCAAGGTGGCCGAGCTGGTCTCCCCGGTCGACGTCGACCAGGCCCTGCGCTACGCCGGCGCCTCGGGCGACGCCAACCCCATCCACGTCGACGATGCCGCAGCCAGGGCGGTCGGGCTGCCGGGTGTGATCCTCCACGGGATGTGCACCATGGCCCTCTGCGCCCGGGCGATCGTCGACGAACTGGCCGATGGCGACCCCAGCCGGCTGCGGCGGTTGGCTGTGCGTTTCTATCGCCCCGTGTTCCCCGGCAACTCTCTGCTGACGTCGGTATTCGATGCCGGGTCGACGGGGGACCGCTCGGTCCTGGCCTTCGAGGCGTCGAGCGCCGGCAAGGTCGTCGTCCGCGACGGCCGGGCCGAGCTGGACTCTGGCCCGAGCGGGGAGACCGACCGATAGTGGCTGTTCTCCGCCTGTTCGCCGGCGCCCGTGAAGCCGCCGGCCTGACCACCGACGAGATTGCGGCCTCCACCGTGGAGGAGGTCCTCGACGAGGCCCGCCGTCGCTACGGCGAGCGGTTCGCCGCAGTGCTGGCTGCGTCCAAGGTGTGGGTCAACGGCGAGCCGGCTGGGCCGGGCATGCCCGTGATCGCCACCGACGTCGTCGCCGTACTCCCGCCAGTATCCGGTGGAGCGGCTGCGGCCCCATCCGCCCCGCGGGCGGCGCACGCCCGTTCCGGGCCGGCGGCGGTCGTCCGGGGCAATCTGGCGCTGGTTCCCGACCTGGAGCCTGAGGAGGAGCCCGAGTCCCGGGCCGGCCCTGAGCGGCCCCCGCTGGCCGTGGTCCACATGAGCGTTCGGCCCCACGGTCGCCTCGGGCTGGCGTGGGCCGCGGCCACCTTCGGCTTCACCGTGGCCGGACCGGCCTGGCTGGCCGGTTGGCTGGCCCTCGCCGCCTTCATCGCCGGGGCCCAGGTGTGCCACGTCTGGCGCAAGCGGGGTGAGCGCCCGGTGGTGCTGATCGCGGCGGCCATCGCCGCCGGCCTGCCCGTCGCTGCGTCGTTCGACACCGGCGCCATGGCCGCCGTGGTCGCCGCCGGGGTGCTGGCGGCCTTCGTCGCCCGACTGCGGTCGACGACCCTGGCGCCGACGCGCGACGTGGGCCTGACGCTCGTCATCGGCGTGCCCATCGGCCTGGCCGCCGCCGCACCGGTCCTGGTGCGTCACACCGGCATCGCCGCCACCCTGCTGCTCCTGGCGCTCGTCTGCGTCTACGACGCCGGCGCGTACCTGGTCGGCACCGGGGCGTCGTCGGCGTGGGAGGGCCCGGCCGCAGGCGTCGCTGCGCTCATCCCATTGACCATCTTCGCCGAGGTGGGGCTCATCCCGCCCTTCGCCGGAGCCCAGCCGTTGTTCCTGGGCGTGCTGGCCGCCGTGCTCGCCCCGGCCGGGCCGGTCGCCGCTTCGGCGCTGCTGGGCGACCGGAATGCGTACGCGCCGGCATTGCGCCGCCTTGACTCGCTCATGCTCCTCGGCCCCCTGTGGGCCTGGTGCGCAGTCATCTTCCTCAAGTGAGTGTGGGCGATCCGCGGCCGCAGCCGGCATCGGATCGCCCACACCCGCAGGCCTAAGCCTTTTTGGTCTCCCAGAAGATGGTGTCGATCTCGGCGATGTGGTCGAGCAGCTTCTGCCCGCTGGCCGGGTCGACCGAGCTCTTGGTGGCGCCGGCCGCCTTGGTGGCGTCCCAGAACAGCTGGTGGAGCTGGGGGTACTTCTCCAGGTGGGGTGGCTTGAAGTAGTCGGTCCACAGCACCCACAGGTGGTGCTTGACCAGGTCGGCCCGCTCCTCCTTGATGCCGATGGCCCGCTCCTTGAACACGTCGTCGCTCGACGCCTGGTACTTCTCCTGGATCGCCTTCACCGACTCGGCCTCGACGCGGGCCTGGGCGGGGTCGTAGATGCCACAGGGCAGGTCGCAGTGGGCCGAGACCTGCTCAGGCGGGCTGAACCGGTCGACAATGGACAACACACGTGAGAGGACGGGCATGCCTAGGCTCCTTCGTCCGGGATGAGATGGTCGACCCGACACTACCTAGTTGCGGTGGGTGCCATCGGCGCCGCGTTTGCGCTGGGCCGTCGGAAGCCCCTCGGGCGGGTCGAGGTGACGGGCGACAGCATGCGTCCCGCCCTGGTCCCCGGAGACCGGCTGCTGGTGCTGCGAGCGGGGCGAGCCCGGGTGGGCGACGTAGTGGCCGTGGCCGATCCCCGGGTGCCGTCGCGCATGCTCGTCAAGCGGGTGGCGGCCCGGGGCCCCGCCGGCGTCACCGTCCTGGGTGACAACGCAGCAGCCAGTACTGACAGCCGGGCACTGGGCCCTGTGCCGCCCGCAGCCGTCCGCGGACGCGCCGTCTACCGCTACTTCCCCGACACTCGTCGGGGGCTCTTGTAGCCTGTCAGCGATGTGGACTGACGACGTCGACCGAGTCCTTGCCGACGGCTACCTGGGCGACCTCCCGGCCAAGCCGATCGCCGACGTCAGGGCCATGCGGGACGACTGCCGGGCCATCGAGGACAGGGTGTCCTACCTGCGTCGGATCATCCAGGGCCGCCTCGACATCGTGTCCGCCGATCTGCGTCGGCGGGCCGAGGGCGGCTCGCCCCTCGACCTGGGCACCCTGGTCGAGCAGCTTCCCGACATCCTGAGCGACAAGGGGAGCACGGGCGGTCCCGGGCGGCTGCCCAGCGGGCTGATCCCGCCCGACGACCCCGACCTCACCGTCGAGATCGACCGGGTGGCCGGGCCCGACACCCTCGGCAACCTCCCCGACCTCTCCGACGAGATCGTCGCCGAGCTGGCCCACAGCATCGGGGAACTGGAGCGCCGGGCATCGGGCAGCCGCAAGGCGCTGTTCGGTCGCATTGACGTTCTGAACGGCGAGCTGGCCCGCCGGTACGGCACCGGCGAGGCCGACGTCGCCGCCCTGCTGGACCGCTGACCGGGTGGCGTAGGGAATTCGCCGGGCCTGGATAGGGTTTTGTCCGTCGTGCGCCGCCTTGCCGTCCTCTCCTTCCACACCTCGCCCCTGACCCAGCCGGGCACCGGCGACGGTGGCGGGATGAACGTCTACGTGCGCGAGCTGTCCTCCGCGCTGGCCGGCGCCGGGGTGGACTGCGACGTCTACACCCGCTCGTGGCGCCCGGGCCTGGCCCCCGTGCTGGAGGTGGAGCCCGGGTTCCGGGTCCACCATGTGCCGGCCGGCCCGGAAGCATCGGTGGCCAAGGAGGATCTGGCCCAGCACCTCGACCAGTTCACCGCCGGCGTGCTCGATCGCATCGAGGCGGCCGGAGCCCCCGACGTGATCCATGCCAACTATTGGCTGTCGGGCGTCGCCGGCCATGCGCTCAAGCACCGCCTCGAGCTGCCGCTGGTGTCCACGTTCCACACCCTGGCCCGGGTCAAGGCCGAGGAAGCGGCCGAGGAGCACGACGTGCGGGCCCGGTTCGAGGCCGAGGTCATCGGCTGCTCCGACGTCATCCTGGCCAGTTCCGCCGATGAGGCCGCCCAGCTCGAGCGACTGTACGGCGCCATCCCGGAGCGCATCGAGGTGGTGGCGCCCGGGGTCGATCACAACCTGTTCTTCCCCGGAGACCAGTGGGCCGCCCGGGCCGAGCTGGGGCTCGGCGACGAGCCGATCCTGCTCTTCGCCGGGCGCATCCAGCCCCTCAAGGGGGCCGACGTCGCCATCCGCGCCCTGGCCGCCCTGTCGCCCGGGCCCAACGACGAGCGGCCGTCCGACCGGGCCGGGCCAGGGTCACAGGGCTCCCGCCCCGTGAACGCTTCCCGGACCGGCCTCCCGGGCCGGTCACAGGGCTCCCGCCCCGTGAACGCTTCCCGGACCGGCCTCCCGGGCCGGTCACGGGCCATCCTGCTGCTCGTCGGCGGGCCAAGCGGCGTCGAGGGCGAGGCCGAACTGGCCCGCCTGCATCAACTGGTCGCCGACCTGGGCCTGGACGAGCGGGTGAAATTCGTTCCCCCTCAGCCCCACGGCCGGTTGGCGCTGTACTACCGAGCCGCCGATGTCTGCCTCGTGCCCAGTCGGTCGGAGTCCTTCGGACTGGTGGCGCTGGAGGCGGCAGCCTGCGGGACGCCGGTGGTGGCTGCGGCCGTCGGGGGCCTCGGCACCCTGGTGGCCCACGGGGTGAGCGGCTACCTCGTCGAGGGTCGAGACCCCCAGGCCTACGCGGCCTACGTGGGCAGGCTGCTCGACGATCCGGTCATGGCTGCGGCCATGAGCCTGGAGGCGGCCGCCCGGGCCGGTCGGTACCGGTGGTCGATCACCGCGGCGCGGCTCCGCCGCCTCTACGCCGACCTCACGGTCCGAAGCCTGGTCGAGTGCCGCTGAACTCTCGCTGAGGCGGCCACGGGCCGCGGCGGCCGGCGCTACGCTGGGTCGGCGAAGGGGGGGATGGGCTCGCGACAGGCGTGGCTTTGCCGCGCTGCGATGCTTTTCATGTACTCCCTTGCGTTCTGGCGCACGACGAAGTATGTTTCCTGCCGGGCCCGAGGGGCGGACTGGTCACCCCTTCGGGGAAGTGGGGGCGGCCAAGAGGTTCCTCGGGCCCGTTCGCGCCCCGTCCCTGTGCGGGTGTCGTGAAGCTTGCATCAGGTACCTGTCCGGTTTAGCCTTCCCCCACCCCAGCAGCCCGGCGGAGCTGCACTTCTTCGCTGGAGTTCATGGCAACCCTGAAGATCCCGGCTCGCGCGCTCGTCGTCGTGATGGTGATGGCCTTGGCCACGCCCGCCTTCGCCGAACCCTCGGCCGAGGAGAAGCGAGTCGCCGCCCAGACCAAGCGGGCCGAGGCCGCAGCTCAGCTGGACACCTTGATGGCCAACGACGCCGAACTTGAGTCGGCGGTGAGGGCCCTCGATGCCGGCGTCGCCGTGGAGGCGGCCAACACCGAAGCGGCCCAGCAGGCGCTACGGGCGGCCGAGAGCAGCCTCGGCTCCGCGCAGGCCCGCCTGGCCGGCACCGAGGCCCGGATGTCGGACCTGCGGGTCAAGGCGTCCGAGGCCGCGGTACGGGCCTACGTGCACCCCGGTGGCGACACCCTGCTGGAGATCGTCCGGGCCAAGGACCTCGGGGAGGCCAGTCGCCGCCAGACGCTCCTGGCCCACGTGGTCTCCAACGACCGCGACATCGTCGACCAGATGCGCAGCGCCCGCCAGGACCAGCAGTTCGAGAAGGAGAACCTGACCAGCGCGGCCAAGGTCGCTGCCGACCGTAAGAAGGCGGCGGCGGAGAAGCTGACCGACCTTGAGAAGGTCCGCACCGACCAGGTCCGGCTCAAGGACGCGCTGGATTCCCGCATCGTCGCGGTCACCGCCGAAGTCGCCGCCCTCGCCCGGGAGGAGGCCACGCTCTCCGCCCTGATCCGGTCGCGCCAGTTGCAGGCTGAGAGAACTGACGCCCCGGCCAGCAGCGGGTCGGGCGCGGCGGCCGAAAAAGCACCTGCCGCCCGGACCTCGGCCTCGGGGATGGCGTGGCCGGCCAACGGTTCCGTCACGTCGGGATTCGGCGCCCGGTGGGGCTCCCTGCACGCGGGCATCGACATCGCCAATGGCATCGGCACGCCCATCCGGGCGGCCAAGGCCGGCACGATCATCCTGGCCGGCTGGAACGGCGGCTACGGCAACTGCATCGTGATCGACCACGGCGGTGGCCTCTCGACCCTGTACGGCCACATGACCAGGCTGCGGGCCAGCGACGGCCAGCGGGTGAGCGCCGGCGACCTCATCGGCGACATGGGATCCACCGGCAACTCCACCGGCTCTCACCTGCACTTCGAGACGCGCGTCAACGGCACTCCGCAGAATCCCACCCGCTACCTGCCCTGACGCCGGCCACCGGCGCCATGCACCCCGACGCCGGCGACCGGCGCCATGAAATAACCTTCCGGTCATGACGGCCCCCCGACTGGCCGTGGTTGGTGGCGGCAGGATGGGCGCTGCCCTGGTAGCCGGACTGTTGGGGTCGGGCTGGGCCAGGGCCGAGGAACTGTTGGTGGTGGAGCCGGTGGCCGCCCGGCGCGACGAACTGACCGCCGCGCAGCCCGGCATCCGCGTG
Source organism: Acidimicrobiales bacterium (assembly GCA_038214685.1). Taxonomy (GTDB): domain Bacteria; phylum Actinomycetota; class Acidimicrobiia; order Acidimicrobiales; family AC-14; genus CADCTB01. The sequence continues at coordinate 36,468 of JBBQRO010000011.1, read as the reverse complement.
GCCAGCGACCTTGGCCCTGGGGCCGACGGCGCGGTCCTGGCCGTGAAGCCGGCCGACGCCGAGACGGCCTGCCGGGCCTTGGCTGTGTCCGGCATCGACCGGGTGCTCTCGATCGCCGCCGGCGTGCCGATCGCCAAGCTGGAGTCGTGGCTCAACGCCGGTGCGGCCGTCATCCGGGCCATGCCGAACACGCCCGCTCTGGTGGGCTGCGGGGCGGCAGCCATTGCGTCGGGCACCGCCGTCTCCGAGGCTGACATGGTGTGGGCCGAGGAGATCCTCGGCGCCGTGGGGAATGTCGAACGGGTCAGCGAGGCCCTCCTTGACGCCGTCACCGGCCTTTCCGGCTCGGGGCCGGGGTACATCTTCCTGGTGGCCGAAGCCCTGATCGAAGCCGGCGTGGCCGCCGGCCTGCCCCGGACGGTGAGCGAATCCCTCACCGTCCAGACCCTCCTCGGCTCGGCCCGCCTCCTCGCCGAGTCCGGCGAACGGCCAGAGTCCCTGCGGGCTGCGGTCACCTCCCCGGGCGGCACCACCGCCGCCGGCCTCGCCGCCCTCGAGGCCCGAGCCGTCCGGTCCGCGTTCATGGAAGCCGTACAAGCTGCCGCCCGGCGCTCCAAGGATCTCGGCCAAGCCTGACGCGGCCGCACCTCTCTTGGCGGATGCGCCTCCGGCACGTAGCATGCCTGTGGGCGAAGAGGGGTGATCGATCTGCCATCCACATCACATAGGGCAGGGCAATCTCACGAACGGGCGCGGTTCCTCACGGTCGCGGAGGTCGCCGGCCAGTTGCGGGTCTCCACCATGACGGTGTACCGGCTTCTCAAGGCCGGCCAGCTGGCGTCGGTACGGGTCGGCAAGTCCTACCGGGTGCGCGAGGACGACGTCGACCGCTACCTGGCCAGCACCTACACCCAGGCCGGGTGAGCCTCGGCATGTTCACCCAGGCCGGGTGACCTTCGACAACGTCTGGTTCCTGTCCGACTACGGGCTGGAGGACGAGTTCGTCGGGGTGGTGAAGGCGGTGATCCGGGCCATCGCGCCCCACGTCACCGTGGGCGACGTCACCCATCAGATCCCGCCCCACGACATCCGCGCCGGCTCCCTGGCCCTGGCCCGGAGCATGCAGTACCTGACGCTCGCCCCCGCCGTCGTGCTGGCGGTAATCGATCCGGGAGTGGGTTCGGACCGTCGGGCGGTGGCGGTGGAGGCCGGTGGTGAGAATGGCGACGGGCCGGTGGCCGTTCTCGTCGGCCCCGACAACGGGCTGATGGCCTCAGCGGTGGCCATGGCCGGCGGCGCTCGCCGGGCGGTGTCGCTGACCAACGACGACTACCACCTGCCCGCCCCCGGGCCCACGTTCGCCGGCCGCGACGTGTTCGCTCCGGTGGCGGCCCATCTGTGCGCCGGCGTCGACCTGGCCGAGCTGGGCCCGCTGATTGACCCCATCACCCTCCTGCCCGGCATCATCCCGTTGTCCCGCCAGGAGGAGGGGCTGGTCACCGGCGAAGTGCTGTGGGTCGACCGGTTCGGCAACATCCAGCTCAACGTCGACCCCGAGGACCTGATCCTCATGGACGACCCGCTCGTCCTGGTCTCGGGCGAGAAGACCCGCACTGCGGTGCGGGTGGGCAGCTACTCCGAGCTGCGCTCCGGGCAGATCGGGCTGGTCACCGACTCCTACGGCCTGGTGTCAATCGCCCTCGACCGGCGCTCGGCGGCCGAGGAGCTCCGCATCGGCTCGGGCGACTCAGTCACCATCAAGCCGGCGGAGTAGCGTCCGACCAATGCGACCCAGCATTGCTCTCCTGCTGGGGTTCGTCCTGGTCCTCATCCTCGGGGCCTCGATCGTCCAGTTCTTGTTGATCGGGCGCTGAGAACCGGCGTTCAGAACAGTGTGGCGCAGAGCCGGTTGATTTCCCGCTCCAGCGACGACAGGCCGTCGACCTTCCCGATGCACAGCGAGATGCCGGCCTCGGCCGCGGCCCGCTCCAGCGTTTCGTCGATGTAGGCGGTGTAGAGGATCATCACCTGGTCGGGACGGCGCTGACGAATGCCCCGAGCGGTGTCGAGGCCGTCCATGCCCGGCATCTTGTAGTCGATGACGACGATGTCGGGGTCGGCCGTCTCGACCGCTTCCAACGCGGCCGGACCGCTGGCCACGTCGCCCACGACCTCGTAGCCGTCGAGTGACAGCATCGACGTGAGCATGCGGCGCACGTGGTCGGTATCGTCGACGACCATCACGCGAATCGTGCGGTCCACGACCAGCGAGCTTACCCGCTTGGCCCTGCTCATCCCCCGGCCCGCTCCCCAGATGGCATCGTCGGTCCCCCTTGGTCGGTCGCCACGGACGATCGGCGAGCGGGGCGGAAAACTTGAGGGCGACGGTATGATGAGAGGTACCGGGCAGAGAGCGCCGCTTGTGAACAAACGCACGAAGTCACCTACACTGCGGGTTGTGCAGGACCCGAAGCGGGACGAAGGTTCCCCCTCGCCCGGCCGGGAGGTAACGGCGTGGCCGTCCGGCACGGCCGCCCCCGGCACCGACGGCGGCGTTCTCAGCAGTAGCGGTCCGAACGGCAGGGCGAACGGCCTTCTACCCAAAGGCGGCATCCCCAACGGCGGCATCCCCAACGGCGGTGGTGTCCCCGTCGATGCGGTGATCCCCGCCGCCGGCATCGGGTCCCCCAGCCGCAACCCCCGGCGCATTCCCGAGGCCACGGTCGCCCGACTGCCGGTCTACCTCCGCAGCCTGCTTGAGATGGCCGACGCCCACATCGTCACCATCTCCTCCGAGCGCCTGGCCGAGATGGCCGGCGTGAACGCAGCCAAGGTCCACAAGGACCTCTCCTACCTCGGGTCTTACGGCACCCGGGGCGTGGGCTACGACGTGCAGTTCCTGCTGGTCCAGATCAACCGGGTCCTGGGCCTCACCCAGGATTGGCCGGTGGTCATCGTCGGCATCGGCAACCTGGGCCACGCCCTGGCCAACTACAAGGGCTTCTCGGAGCGGGGCTTCCGTATCGCCGCCCTGGTCGACGCCGACCGGGCCAAGGTGGGCGAGATCGTGGCCGACCTCCCGGTCCGCCACCTCGACGAACTGCCCACCATCGCCGGCGAGCAGGACATCGCCATCGGCATCGTGGCCACGCCGGCGGCGTCGGCCCAGGAGGTGGCCGACCTCCTGGTGGACGCCGGGGTGACATCGATCCTCAACTTCGCACCTGCGGTGATCTCGGTCCCCCGCGGCGTATCGCTGCGCAAGGTCGACCTATCGATCGAACTACAGATCCTCTCCTTCTACCAGCAGCTGCGGGTGGTCACCCCCCGGGTGGCGGGAGCCTGACGTGCAGTACCCGGTGAACCTCGTGCTCGACGGCCGGCACTGCCTGGTGGTCGGCGGCGGCAACGTCGCCCGGCGCAAGGTCGAAGGCCTCATGGCCTGCGGGGCACGGGTCCGGGTCGTCGCCACACGGATCGATCCCGGCCTGCGCCTGCTCGCCGACGTCGTCTTCGACGAGCGACGCTGGCAGGCCGAGGACCTCGACGGAGTATGGCTGGTGATCGCCGCCACCGACGACCCGGCGGTCAACGCCGCGGTCTACGACGCCGGCCAGCGGGCCGGCATCTGGGTCAACGGGGCCGACGACCCGGCCAACTGCTCGTTCACCCTGCCCTCGGTCGTGCGTCGCGGTGACCTGCAGGTGGCGGTCTCCACCGGGGGGCGCAGCCCGGCCCTTTCCACATGGCTGCGCCGGCGCATCGAGGGTGAGATCGGCCCCGAGTACGCCGTACTCCTCGACATCCTGGCCACCGAGCGCGACGGCCTCAAGGCCGCCGGCCGGTCCACGGAGGGCCTCGACTGGAACTCGGCGCTGGACTCCGACATGCTCGACCTCATCCGCACCGGTGACCTGACCCACGCCCGAGAGCGTCTCCAGACGTGTCTGTCGTCGTCGTCGGACTGAGTCACCGCACCGCCCCGCTCGAGCTGCTCGAGCGCATGGCGATGCGGGACGATCGTCTGCCAAAGGCGTTGGGCGACCTGGTGGCGCGCGACTTCCTGAGCGAAGCCGTCGTGCTGTCCACCTGCCACCGGGTCGAGGTCTACGCAGTGGCCGAGCGCTTCCACGGCGCCATGGCCGACGTCCGCCACTTTCTCTCCGAGCTCTCCTTCGTGCCGCCCGAGGACTTCGCCGACCACCTCTATGTCCACTACGACGACGCCGCGGCCGCCCACCTGTTCTCGGTTGCCGCCGGTCTCGACTCGGTGGTCGTGGGCGAGACGCAGATCCTCGGCCAGGTCCGCGATGCGTGGGAGCGGGCCCGGCAGGAGGAGGCGGCCGGGTCGCGCCTGTCGCTACTGTTCCGCCAGGCCCTCGAGGTCGGCAAGCGGGCCCGCACGGAGACATCCATCGCCCGGGGGATCACCTCGCTGTCCCAGGCCGCGGTTGCTATGGCCTCGGAGCGGCTGTCCACCCTGGCCGACCGCAACGTGGTCGTGCTCGGTGCCGGGGAGATGGGTGCCGGCCTGGTCGACGAGGTGGCCGAGGCCGATGTGCCGGGCAGCCGGGTGACCGTGGCCAACCGCACGTGGGCCCGGGCCATGCAGCTGGCCGAGCGGGCCGGCGGCCGGGCCGTCACCCTCGACGGCCTGCCCGCCGCCCTGGCCAACGCCGACCTGCTGCTCACCAGCACCGGGGCCACGCGAGTGGTCTTGACCGCCGAGGAGCTGGCCGGGGCGCTGGCGCCCCGGCAGGACCGGCCGCTGCTCATCGTCGACCTGGGAATGCCACGCGACATCGACCCGGCGGTGGCTGATCTCCCCGGCGTCAGCCTGCTGGGCCTGGCCGACGTTGAGCGCTTCGTCGCCGCCAACCTCGACGAGCGCCGAAAGGAGGTAGCCCCGGTGAAGGCCATCGTGGCCGAGGAGGTCGACCGATGGGTCGACGCCACCTCAGCCCGCCAGGCCACCCCCACCGTGACGGCGCTCCACGGGAGGGCCGAGGAGCTGCGGGTGGCCGAGCTCCTCCGGTACCGCAACCGGCTGGCCGGCCTCGAGCCCAGGGAACGCGACGCGGTCGAGGCCCTGACCCGCAGCCTGCTGGCCAAGCTGCTGCACGACCCCACCGTGCGCCTCAAGGACGCAGCGGGGTCGGCCAAGGGCGAACGCCTGGCCGGCGCCCTCACCGAGCTCTTCGATCTCTAGGCCATGAGCCCGTTGCGGGCCGCCACTCGCGGCAGCACGCTGGCCAGGGCCCAGACGGACCTGGTCGCTGAGATACTTGGGATTGAGGTTCAGGCGGTCGTGGTGGACACCCAGGGCGACCGCAGGACCGACGTCCCCATCTGGGAGCTGGGCGGACGCGGGGTGTTCGTGAAGGAGGTGCAGGCCGCGGTGCTCGAGGGGCGGGCCGACTTCGCCGTCCACTCGGCCAAGGACCTGCCCTCCTCCACCCCCGAGGGCCTGATGATCGCCACCGTGCCCGAGCGGGCCGACGCCCGTGACGCCCTGGTCGGTCAGCGCTTCGATTCGCTGCCGACCGGGGCCCTCGTCGCCACCGGCTCCGTCCGGCGCCGGGCCCAGCTGGCCTGGCTGCGCCCCGACCTCACCTTCGCCGGCCTGCGGGGGAACATGGAGACCCGCCTGTCCAAGGCCGGGGGCTTTGCCGCCATCGTGGTGGCGGCGGCCGCACTCGACCGGCTCGGTCGCACCGCCGACGTCGCCGAGATCCTGCCCGCCGGCATGATGGTGCCCCAGGTGGGCCAGGGCGCCCTGGCCATCGAATGCCGGGCCGACGACGACGACACCCGGGCCGCCCTGGCCGCCATCGAGCACGGGCCGTCACGCCGGGCCGTCGACGCCGAGCGGGCCTGGCTGGCCGAGGTGGGCGGCGGCTGCGACCTTCCTGTGGGGGCCCACGCCACCGTCGACCCCGACGGCCACATCACCCTCACCGCCATGATCGGCACTGCTGACGGCCGGGTGGTGCTGCGCGCCACCGACGAGGGCGACGACCCTGGCGAACTCGGCCGGCGCCTGGCCCGTCACCTCCTCGACGGCGCCGGCGGCTCGACCCTGCTGGCCGACCTGCGGTGACCGCCCCCCGTCGAACTGGTGACACCCAGTGTCGGATATGACACCAGGCGTCACCGGTTCGAGGTGGCCGTGACGGTGTACCTCGTCGGGGCCGGGCCCGGCGACCCCGGCCTCCTCACCCGCCGGGGCGCCGAGCTGCTGGCCCGGGCCGACGTGGTGGTGCACGACCGGCTCTCGGAGATCTCCCTGCTCGAACTGGCGCCGGCGGAGGCGGAGCGGATCGACGTGGGCAAGTCGCCCGGCTCACCCGTGGCCCAGGAGGACATCAACGCCCTGCTCGTGGAGCGGGGCCGGCTCGGCCAGGAGGTGGTCCGCCTCAAGGGCGGCGACCCGTTCGTGTTCGGTCGCGGTGGGGAGGAGGCCCAGGCGCTGGCCGAAGCCGGGCTGGCGTTCGAGGTCGTCCCGGGCATCAGCGCCGCTCTGGCCGTGCCCGCCTACGCCGGCATCCCGGTGACCCACCGGGCGCTGTCCACGTCGTTCACCGTGGTCACCGGGCACAGCCGTCATGCCGTCGACGACGACGTCGACTGGGACGCGCTGGCCCGGGCCGCCGACACCATCGTCGTCCTCATGGGCGTGGCCCACCGGGCCGAGATCGCCGCTCGGCTCCAGGCCGGCGGGCTGCCGGCGGACACGCCGGTGGCCGCCGTGCGGTGGGGGACCCGCCCCGACCAGCGCACCGTGCGCACCACCCTCGGGGAACTGGCCGATGCGGTCCTGGAACCCCCGGTCACGATCGTCATCGGCAAGGTGGCCGGCCTCGACCTGCGCTGGTTCGAGAACCGGCCGCTGTTCGGCCGCAAGGTGGTGGTCACCCGGGCCCGGGCCCAGGCGTCCGACCTGGTGGAGAAGCTCGCAGCGCTCGGCGCCGACGTCGTCGAGCTGCCCACCATCCAAGTTGCCGACCCTGCCGACGGGGGCGGGGCGCTGCGGGCTGCGGCCGGCCGGCTGGCCACCTTCGACTGGGTGGCCTTCACCTCGGTCAATGCGGTCGACCGGCTGTTCCGATGCGTGCGCGACGCCCGGGCTTTCGGCTTCGCCCGGGTCGCCGCCGTGGGGCCGGGCACGGCCGCCGCCCTCGCCGACCGGGGCGTGGTCGCCGACCTCCGACCCGGCACTGCGGTTGCCGAAGCCCTGGTCGAGTCGTTCCCGCGGCCCTCGGGCGCCGGCCGGGTGCTCCTGCCTCAGGCCGCCGCCGCCCGACGGGTCCTGGCCGGGGGCCTGGCCGCCAAGGGCTGGCACGTCGAGGTGGTTGAGGCATACCGCACGGTCGCCACCCAGCCGTCGGCCGACGCTCTCGCCTCAGCGGCCAAGGCCGATGCCATCGCCTTCACCTCGTCGTCGACCGTCACGTCGTGGTTGGCGTTGGCCGGCGCCCACACCCTGCCACCCGTCGTCGCCTGCATCGGCCCAGTCACCGCCGCTACCGCCGCGGAGCACGGGGTCCCGGTCACCGTTGTCGCCACCGAGCACACCGTCGACGGCCTGGTGGCCGCCCTGGTCGCCGCTTTAAAGCCCTGAGCCGCCGGCTACCCGCTCCAGGGCCGCTCGGGGCGGCTACCCGCTCCAGGGGCCGCTCGGCCCCCCGTCGCCGCCCACCGGGCCCTTGCGGCCCTCGGCCGGCTCCTCCATGTTGCCGCCGGGCGCCAGCGTCACCTCGAGGGGGATGGCCCCCATTGGCTCGTCGTTCAGCGTGATCACCCACTCGTAGCGGCCGGCCTGATTGAACACGAGCTGCTCGAACGGTAGGGCGATCGGCACATAGGACGGTGCCCCGGGCGTGGTGCCGGGCGCGTGGCCCACGTTGATCAGCCCCCGGGCCTCGGCGCCGGCCGGTTTCCCGTCGCGCATCAGGGCGACGCGCAGGTGGTGGTCGGTGAGGGCCTCGGCGTAGGACACCTCGATGACGAGGACGACAGTGAGGCCGGCGTGGGCGGCGGGAAACGCGTGGGTGTAGACGCGGTCCCACTGACCGCCGAACACGTACAGCTTGTTCTCGGCGACCCTCGCGGCATCGGCGAGCATGGCGCTCTGGAGCTTCATATGGCTGCCACGGTATGCGACCTACGCTGGTTGGCATGAGCGAGCCGCAGGTGAGCGAACCAATGAGCAGAGCGCCCCGCTCAGCGGGGCGACCGCCGAAGGCGGTGGCCCGGTGAGCGAGCCGGCCCGGCGCATGCGACGGCTAAGGCGCACGCCGGCTCTGCGCCGGCTGGTGGCCGAGACCCGGCTGTCGGTCGACGACCTGGTCGCTCCGCTGTTCCTGCGCGAGGGCACCGATGGGCCGCAGCCGGTGGTCTCCATGCCGGGCGTGGTCCAGCACACCCGTGAGTCGCTGCGCAAGGAAGTGCGCGCCCTGGCCGATCTGGGTGTCCCGGCGGTGATCCTCTTCGGCATACCGGCGGCCAAGGACGCGGACGGCTCGGCCGCTTGGCACCCGGCGGGCATCGCCCAGGTGGGTCTGGCCGACGTGCGTGACGAGGTGGGTGACGACCTGGTGGTCATGGCCGACCTCTGCCTCGATGAGTACACCACCTCGGGTCACTGCGGGGTCCTGGCGCCCGACGGAAGCGTTGACAACGATGCCACCCTCGCCCTGTACGCCCGGATCGCCGTGGCCCAGGCCGAGGCGGGCGCCGACGTGGTCGCCCCGTCCGGGATGATGGACGGCCAGGTGGCTGCCATCCGCGCCGCCCTCGACTCCGCCGGCCACACCTCCACCGCCATCCTGGCCTACGCAGCCAAGTTCGCTTCCCCGCTCTACAGCCCGTTCCGCGACGCAGTCGATGTCACGATCACCGGCGGCGGCGACCGGCGGGGCTACCAGCAGGACTTCCGTAACTCCCGGGAGGCGCTGGTCGAGGTCGCCCTCGACGTGGCCGAGGGCGCCGACATGGTCATGGTGAAGCCGGCAGTGACCTACCTCGACGTCATCGCTGCGGTTCGGGCTCGGGTCGACGTTCCACTCGCCGCCTACCACGTGTCCGGCGAGTACTCCATGCTCAAGGCCGCGGCCGAGCGGGGCTGGATCGACGGCCCGGCCGTCGCTCTTGAACAGCTCACGGCGGTGAAGCGGGCGGGGGCCGACGTGATCCTCACCTACCTGGCTCGGGAGCTGGCCGAGCACCTGTGACCGCCTCGAACGAGGAGTGGTTCGAGCGGGCGTGCCGGGTGATCCCCGGCGGGGTGGACTCGCCGGTGCGGTCGTTCCGGTCGGTGGGCGGCACCCCGTACTTCGTGGCCCGGGCCGAAGGCGCCTACGTGTGGGACGTCGGCGGCCGGCGCTACACCGACTACGTCCAGTCGTGGGGTGCGTCGATCCTGGGCCACGCCCATCCCAAGGTGGTGGAAGCGGTGCAGCGGGCCGCGGCCGACGGCACGTCGTACGGGGCGCCGACCGAGCGCGAGGTGCTGCTGGCCGAGGCCATCCGGGAACGGGTGCCGTCGTGTGAGAAGGTCCGGCTGGTCTCCAGCGGTACCGAAGCCACCATGACCGCGGTACGGGTGGCTCGGGGCTTCACTGGTCGCGACAAGGTGGTGGTGTTCGACGGCTGCTATCACGGCCACGCCGACACGCTCCTGGCCGCCGGGGGCAGCGGCCTGGCCACCCACGGGGTGCCGGGATCGGCCGGCGTGCCCGCATCGGCGGTGGCCGACACGGTCGTCGTCCCGTACAACGTGGTTCCCGGCATCGGCGCCGACGTGGCCGCCGTCCTGGTCGAGCCGGTGGCGGCCAACATGGGCCTGGTCGCGCCGGCCGAGGGCTTCCTCGGCGGCCTGCGGGCGGCGTGCGACGCGGCCGGCGCCCTCCTGATCTTCGACGAGGTCATCTCCGGCTTCCGGCTCGGACGGGGTGGCGCCCAGGAGCGGTTCGGCGTCACGCCAGACCTCACGTGCATGGGCAAGGTCATCGGCGGCGGCCTGCCCCTCGCCGCCTTCGGCGGTCGGGCCGACGTGATGGGCTGCCTGGCCCCCGAGGGGCCGGTGTACCAGGCGGGCACCCTCTCGGGGAACCCGCTGGCGACGGCCGCCGGCCTGGCCGTGCTCGAGCTGCTCGACGAGGCGGCGTACGCCCAGCTGACCGGCCGGGCCGCCGAGCTGGCCGCCGGCCTGACCCAGGTGATCACCGAGGCCGGGCTGGCGGTGTCCGTGCCCGTCGTCGGGCCGCTGCTCGGCGTGTTCTTCAACGGCACGCCTCCGGTCGACTTCGCCTCCTCTAAGGCGTCCGACGCCAGGACCTACGCCGCCTTCTTCCACCAGATGCTCGATCGCGGCGTCGCCCTGCCCCCCAGCCCGTTCGAGGCCCTGTTCCCGAGCCTGGCCCATACCCACCAGGAGATCGAGCGCACCGTCGACCTGGCCGCCGCCGCCGCCAGGGCCATCGAGCTCACTCGATGAGGCGGGCGACCTCCTCCACGACGTCCATGCCCGGCCCCCCGCTGGTGACCGGCTCGGACGCCGACTCGGCGCCCACGAGGGCGAGGGAACATGCGGCGGACGACGTCGTGATGGCGTCGGTGTCATAGCCGCCCTCGAGGAAGAGGATCCTGTGGCCGGCCGGCGCGAAGCCGGCACTGCGGCGACTGAGGTCGGCGAAGTCGCCGGCGATCAGGCCGAGGCTGCCGAGGGGATCATCGCGATGGGAGTCGAAGCCGCATGACATGAGCACCCAGGTGGGTCCGAACGACTCGACCCGGGGGGTGACGGCGTCGAGGGCGGCCTGGTAGACGTCGCCCGTCGTCCCGGGCGGCACAGGGAAGTTCACGGTGAGGCCCGGCTCCTCGATCCGGCCGGTTCCCGGGTAGAGCGGCCACTGGTGCACGGAGACGTACATGACCCGGTCATCCGCGTAGAACGAGTCCTGGGTGCCGTTGCCGTGGTGGGCGTCCCAGTCGACGATGACCACCCGCTCACCCCGCTCGGCCAGCCAGGCCGCGCACACCGCCACGTTGTTGAACAGGCAGAACCCCATGGCGTGGCGTTCGGTGGCGTGGTGGCCCGGCGGCCGCACGGCGCAGAACGCAGCGTCGGCCTCGCCCCGGTCGAGGCGTTCCACTGCGTCCAGCCCGGAGCCGGCGGCCACCAGGGCCGCATCCCACGACCGGCGACCCGCCCCGGTGTCGGCGTCGAGCATCCCGCCGCCTTTCTCGCAGAAGCGACGGATGGCCTCGACGTAGCGGGGGTCGTGGACAAGGGACAGCTCGTCGACAGTGGCTGGGCGGGGCTGGACCCTCGTTACGGCGTCGCCCAGGCCGGCGGCGTCGATGCCCGCAAGCGCGGCCACCACCCGGGCCGGCCTCTCGGGGTGACCTGGCCCGGCCTCGTGCTCCAGGCAGGCCGGGTGCGACTCGACGAGGAGCACATCCACACTCAAGGTCACGCCCAGCCCAGCTCGTCGAGGCGGTCGTCGTCGATGCCGAAGTGGTGGGCCACCTCGTGGATCACTGTGTCCCGGACCACGTCGACCACCTGCTGCTCCGTCCGGCACATGGCACAGATGGGGATGCGGTAGAGCGTGATGCGGTCAGGCATGACCATGCCGGCGTAGCCCACGTCGCGCTCGGTGAGAGGCACGCCGTCGTAAAGGCCGAGCAGGCCGGCGACCTCGGGCACGTCCTCGACCGTCACCCAGACGTTGTCCATCAACCGGCCGAGCTCCTCGGGGATCTCGTCGAGAGCATCGGCCACCAGCTCCTCGAATCGCTCCGAGGCGATGTGCTTCATGGCGGCCCGCCGCCGGTGTGCTTCATGGCGGCCCGCCGCCGGTGTGCTTCATGGCGGCCCGCCGCCGGTGGGCGTCACCACTATCGCTCGGGGACGACCCGGGCCAGCGCGGCGACGGCCCGGTAGGCGGCCTCGGCCGGGCCCAGCTCGTCGGGGCGCAGCAGGTTGGCCATGATGCGCAGCACCCACTCCATGAGCGAGCGGGAGTGCATCCCAGTGCCGACCATGGCCCGCATGAGCTTGGGCCGGCCGATGATCTTCACGAACGCCCGGGCCACCTTGAAGTACAGCCCGTAGGCGGCCTGGATGTCGGTCTCGTAGGAGCGCAGGGCCATGGCGTCACCCGACGTCAGGGCCAGGTCGACCGACGTGGCGGCCATGCGCCCGGTCTCGTACGCGTAGGCGATGCCCTCGCCGTTGAAGGGGTTGATGGCCCCGATGGCGTCTCCGGTGCCGATCCAGGTCGGCCCGCTCCAGGGCCCGACGGCCAGGCCCATGGGCAGGCGACCGCCGGTGGGGGCGCCGCAGGAGGTCTCCGGCGAGATGCCCCACGCCGCGCACTGCTGGGAGGACACGAAGCCCTCCATCAACTTGGTGGTGTTCACCTCCTTCCACTGGCTGAAGGTGGACAGCAGGCCGATGCCGACGTTGACCCGTCCGTCGCCCACCGGGAAGATCCACCCGTAGCCGGGAAGGACGTTGCCGTCCTTGTCCCTCACGTCGAGGTGGGACTCGATCCACGGTTCGTCATGGCGGTCGGAGGTGAAGTAGCCCCGGATGGCCATGCCCTGTGGCCAGGCCCGGTTGCGGGTGGTGCCCAGGGCCCGCCCGAAGCGCGAGTTGGCCCCGTCGGCCACCACCACGTAGGTGGCCCGGGCCTCGGTGGTCTCACCGGTGGCCTTGTCCTTCACCATCGCCCCCCGTACGACACCTTCGTCGAGGATCGGGGCGACGGCCTCGGCGCCCTGCCAGAGGGTGGCGCCCGCTTTCTCGGCTCGCTTCGCCACCGCCTCGTCGAGGTCGTGGCGGGTGACGACGTAGCCGTGGCGGGGCATGCCCGGCACGTCGGGCCACTCGAGCTCCAGGGACATGCCGAAGGCCACCGAGCGCAGGCCGGTGAAGCGGTGGTGGCGGGCCAACTGGTCGGCCAGGCCCATGTCGTCGAGCTGGCGGACGGCCCGGGGGGTCAGCCCGTCGCCGCAGGTCTTTTCCCGGGGATAGTTCTTCTTCTCGACCACCAGCACGTCGTGGCCGGCCTCGGCCAGCCAGTAGGCGCAGGCCGCGCCCGACGGGCCGCCGCCGACGACGAGGACGTCGTGGGCGGCCGTTCTAGAGCCTCTCCCGCGTGTACTGAGCCACGGCGACGATCTCCTCGGGCGTGAGCTGGGACCCGAACGCCGGCATGCCTCCGGAGGCGGGTGGCCTGGGCCCACCGGGCCGGTTGGGGTCGCCGTAGGACTGGCCCCGGGACGGCCCGGAGCCGTTCTCGATCCAGGCGATCTGGTCGGCCTCGTTGGGGAAGGTGAGAGCGGCCTGGCCGCCGGCCAGGGCCGGCCCGACCCCACCGCCCCCGTTGGCGCCGTGGCAGGCGCCACACCCGGCGGAGACGTAGATCTGAGCACCGGTACGGGGACCGGCCTCCGCCTCGGGCTCGGCGAAGGCGCCCATGTAGACCATGGCCCAGAACGGCAGGATCAGCAGGACGGGCATCATCCAGTTGGGGATGCCACTGCGGGGGTCGGTCTGGACCGGGGCCACGGGAGTGGGCTCGGTCATGACCGCGGTGGCGGTCGAAGCGGCCGCCGCCCGGGGGGCGGCCGCCGGCGCCGCCGGCGCGGTCGCCACCCCCGAAGAAGCCGGCGTGGGCGCCGGCGCCGACGCGCCGCTTTCGGTCGGGGCTTCGCCGCCGGGAAGGCCAAGAGCAGCTCGACGTTGCCGTGAGCGCTCGAGCAGGTAGTCGGGAACCTCCGTCACACCACGAATGTACGCGACCCCGGGCCAGAGAAGCCAAGCAGGCCGCCGAAACGGCGCACCAGGGGGGGCCGACAGGCACCGGACCGGGGCCGGTCACTGGTCCACCATCTGACGATGGTCGACCAGTGAGTGCGTGTTGGACCGGCCTTCCGGGCCCGCCAAGAGGCCGGCCGCACGGCGAGAACGGACCGCGCAGGGCCTGTGCGAGGGGGTCGATTGGTCGAGTGCCGCCGCAGGCGGCTGTACTGGTAGGAAACACCCAGGCCCGACTCGTCGGCAAGCAGGGCCCTGAGTAGAATGTGATTGCGTTCACGAGGGAGGTGCCAGTGGCTGCGTTCGTCATTTCGATGCTCGTCTTGTTCCTTGGCGTGGGCATCTGCCTCTACGTGGGTGCCCGCCGCCCCATCGGTACCCCTCTCACCTGGGGTGAGGCCATGGTCGGTGCCACCTTCGCCTTCGCCCTCATGCTCCTCGCCTACGGCATCATCCCGCACCAGTGGCTGACCTACGCCGACAACGAGCTGCTGTGGCGGCCCGACAAGCTCCTGGTCGGGATCTCCTCGGGGGGAGTCGTCTGGGGCAACGGCGCCAGCGACCTCGGGGGCACCGGTCGGATCCTGATCAATTACCAGGCCATCCGCGACATCATCGCCAGCGTCATCTACATCGTGCTCCTTGGTGGTCAGATGTATCTCTGGTCCATCTGGCAGAAGCGGGGACGGAAGAAGCCGGGCGACGTGGAAGAGGCCCGGTCCCGCTTCGGCCGACCCATCCTCAGGAAGGCGTAACTTTCATGGCCAAGAACGACGCCAATCCCCCGATGCCGGCTTTCCCCGGCGGCTACGCCCTCCAGGAAGTCGAGACCGACTACCTGGCCAAGGCGGTCAAGCCCAAGCAGTTCCTCCACATCGACCAGTCCGAGTGCATCATGTGCGAGGGCTGCGTCGACATCTGCCCGTGGAAATGCATCCACATGCTCTCCACCGACACCATCGCTGAGGCCCTCAACACCAGCGAGCCCGGCGACGACCCCGACGACCACGTGGTGTTCATCGTCGACGAAGACGTCTGTACTCGCTGCGGCCTCTGTGTCGACCGTTGCCCCACCGGCGTGATCATCATGGGCAAGGCCGGTGTGGCGGCCAACGACGGCGACATCCATCAACGTGACGAGAAGCACGGTTATGCCTACGGGATGAGGTTCTGAGCCGCGTGTCAAGCACGGATTTGCGTCTCACGTCCCGGATGTCTAGAGAAGGGCAGGAATGGCCAGGCGAGTGACCGGAAACGGCAACGGAAATGGCAACGGCCACCGAGCCTCGCCGGCCGAGCGCTTGGCCGAGGTCGGCGAGAAGATGCGGGGCTCCCAGGCGTGGGCATCGATTTTCCGGCCCGGCTCCATCTTCCGCAAGGGCTATACCGACAGCCCCAGGAACCGGTCCTACGTGGTGATGAACAGCCTCATCTACCACCTGCACCCGGTGAAGGTGAAGCGTCACGCGGTCAAGGTCAGTTACACGCTGTGCCTGGGCGGCCTCTCGTTCTTCCTCTTCCTGCTGCTCACCGTCACCGGCATCTTCCTCATGTTCTTCTACCGCCCGACCACGGCCCAGGCCTGGGCCGACATCGAGACGCTGGAAACGTCCATCACCTTCGGGCTCCTGGTGCGCAACATGCATCGCTGGGCCGCGCACCTCATGGTGCTCTCTGTCTTTCTGCACATGTCCAGGGTCTTCTACCACGGCGCCTACAAACCACCCCGCGAGTTCAACTGGGTCATCGGCGTGATTCTCCTCACCCTCACTCTGCTGCTCTCCTTCACCGGCTACCTGCTCCCCTGGGATCAGCTGGCGCTCTGGGCGGTGACGGTGGGTACGAACATGATGGGCTACACACCTGTCTTCGGGTCACAGGTCCGTTTCGTGCTCCTTGGAGGAGTGGAGATCGGAGGGGAGACCCTGCTCCGATGGTATGTACTCCATGTCCTCATGTTGCCTTTCGTGATCGTAATCTTCATGGCCATCCACTTCTGGCGCGTCCGCAAGGACGGCGGCATCTCCGGGCCGCTGTGATGGGTTTCACACTTGCTCCGCTCGTGCGAGGCAGTTGCGCTCCGGTCGTCCGGCGGAGCCGGACGGCCTCCGCCGTTCTTCTTGACCGCCAGCCGGGCGAGGCCGCCTTCGGCGGCTCTGTGCGGCCGGCGGCGTCTGGGGAGGTGCTGTGACCGAAATTCCCGATCATCTGCTCAAGCGATCCGCCGAGCGGCGGGCTGCGCTCGGGGCGCCGCCCGCGGCTGGCGGGGAGACGCCTGCCGGTGGCGATGCCACCGCGTCCGACGCCCCGGCCGATGGAGGCAGCAAGATCCCCGCCCACCTGCTGGCTCGCAGCCAGGCGGCCAAGGAGGCGGCGGCCGGCACCGCCACCCCGGCCACCACCGGCGCAGCAGCCACCGCTGCGGCGGCCACCGCCGTGGTCACTGCCCCCGCACCGGTGGCCAAGGGCCCGGAGGGCCACACGCAGCGGCTGCTGACGGTGGTCAAGGCCGGGTCGATCCAGGACGTCAAGGCCACGCCCACCGACAAGGTCCACACCTGGCCTCACCTGCTCATCGGCGAGTTCATCGCCTGCCTGTCCTGCAGCGCCTTTCTGCTGGTGTTCTCGGCCGTGGTCAACGCCCCGTTCCTCGCCGCCGCCAACTTCAACTTCACGCCCAACCCGTCCAAGGCTCCCTGGTACTTCCTGGGTCTCCAGGAGCTGCTGACCATGTTCCACCCCATGGTCGCCGGAGTGACGATTCCGGGAATCGGCATCTTCGCCCTCATGCTGGCTCCGTATATAGACAAGAACCCCAGCACCAAGCCCGAGGATCGCAAGTTCGCCATCTCCGTCTTCACCCTCTTCTTCATGTTCTGGGCCGTGCTCGTCATCATCGGCACCTTGTTCCGGGGGCCCGGCTTCAACTTCACGTTCCCGTGGCGTGACGGCGTGTTCTTCGACCTGTAGGACCTGAGTCTCTTAGGAGCACTGTGGACAGCAGCACCATCTTCCTCTTGGCAGTCATGGCCCTCCTCGGGCTCATGTTCGTCTTCCTCTTCGCCACCGCCCGCCGGCGCGACACCGATCGCGCCGTCGACGCCTCACCCTCCATCGAGGAGCGGGCCGAGGCGGCCACGGCCAACCTGCCCGTACCGGTCGGCAGCGCGTCGGCTTCCGGACGGCAGCTGGAGCGCAGCGTCGCCCTCGAGCGTCGCGGCAGCCATGTCGCCATGCCGGAGGCACCGCCGGCGCCACTGCCGATGCCCCTCGACGAGGAGGCCCTGGGCGTCACCCGCCGTCAGGTCCTCAACCGGGGCATCGTGACCACCTTCGCCCTGACCCTCACAGGGTTCGGCGCCGCCTGCGTGGCCATGCTGTGGCCGTCGCTGTCGGGCGGGTTCGGCTCCAAGATCCGCGTCGGCAAGTTCGACGAGGTCATGGAGGAGATTGCGTCCAGCAAGGAGCCGTTCTACGTGGGCTCGGCCCGGACCTACATCAATCCCTACCCTCCGGCCGACGCCGACAAGGCCAAGGGCATCGCCGCCTACGCCGCGCTGGTCGAAGGATTTGAGCAAGGCGTCGTCGCCATCTACCAGAAGTGCCCGCACCTGGGATGTCGCGTCCCTTGGTGCCAGACCTCGCAGTGGTTCGAGTGCCCCTGTCACGGGTCGCAGTACAACCGGGTCGGCGAGAAGAAGGGCGGGCCCGCCCCCCGCGGCATGGACCACTTCGCGGCCACTGTCGAGGACGGCGTGATCGTGGTCGACACCGGCACGGTGATCCCCGGCCCCCCCATCGGCACGAACACCACCGGGCAAGAGGCTGAGGGTCCCAACTGCATCGGTGCCGTTTCCGACCACTGAGATGAACCAACTTCTTGCAGTGTCCTCCCAGCAGCGGATCGGCCTCGCCGTCGTGCTGGTCATGACCGTCGGCTGGGTGGTCTACCTCATCAGCGCATCCCGGCGGACCTACCAGCCTGGCGCCGAGCTCACCACTGCGCCCAACCGCAAGGTCTATTACGACGACGAGGGCATGGAGGGCAAGCGCCTCACCAAGTACCTGTGGTGGGCCTTCGGCACCCTGGCCATCTCCGCCGTGCTCCTGCCCGTGTACTGGGTGCGGGAGCCGTTCCGCCAGACCGGCGCCGGCCTCGACCGGGGCACCGCCTGGTTCGAGGAGGAGGAAGTCAAGCGGGGCGAGTGGTACTTCGAGGCCTCCCCGGGCGACCCGCCGACGCCACGCGAGCCTCACTACGGCTGTGAGACCTGCCATGGCAAGAAGGGAATCGGTGGCGTGGCCCCCTTCACCCTCACCGACCCGGCCAACCCCGACGCCCTGCCTCAGCAGGTGCAGTGGGTGGCTCCGGCACTGAACACGGTGATGCTGCGGTTTCGGCCCGAGGAGGTCAAGCAGATCCTGGTCTACGGCCGGGCGGGGACACCGATGCCCCCGTGGGGCATCGAGGGCGGTGGCGCGCTGAATGACCAGCAGCTCGACGACCTCATCGCCTATCTCGACCACATCAAGCTGAGTCCCAGCGAGGTCAAGGCAGCCAACCTCAAGGAGTTCGGCACCGACGGCCTCAAGCTCTTCGAGGCGTTCTGTGCCCGCTGCCACACCCAGGGTTCCTCCTACGGCCAGCCCGGCCTGGCAGGCGGGGGTGCCCTCGGGCCCGACCTCACCGGCGGCGCCACCCTGCGGCAGTTCCCCACCGTGGCCCAGCAGCTGACATGGATCACCGAGTCTGCGGCGTTCGGCGAGCAGTACGGCCAGCGGGGCATCAGCTCGGGCCGCATGCCGTACTTCGGCGACACCCTCACCGAGGAGCAGATCAAGGCCATCGTCGACTACGAGCGGAGTCTCTAGATGGACAACCTGCTGTTCGCCCTGAGCTGGAACCCCCAGGTCCGTGGTGGGCTCTACGTGCTCATCGCTGTCGTGATCCTGTGCGGCTCGGGCGCCCTCATCCTCGGGACCAACCTCGGTGGCCGGCTCGGGTTCCAGGCCGCGGCGGCCGGACTCATGGGCTTCATGGTCGTTATCGGCGCCACCTGGTGGGTGTACGGCATCGGCCCGCAGGGCGAGGCGCCCACCTGGGTCCCTCGATTCGAGATCCAGGGCGACCTGGGCCAGACGGACAGCGAGCTCCTCGCCTCCTTCCCCCAGGGCTGGGAGGAGCTTGAGCTCACCGACCCGGCGGTGGCCGACGCTCTTCCCGTCTCCGACGGGCAGCTCACTGGTGGTGAGGAGGGTGGTGGCCGGTTCCAAAGCTCGGCCGACTACCTGCCCGTCGCCGCCCTCGAGAAGGGCGGGGAGACCTATGGCCCGTTCGGCGTCCTGAACTTCCGGCCCCTCAACCTGTTCCACAAGCCCCACTACCTGATCATCCAGGTCCAGGCGGTGGAGCCCCAGGTTGCCGTCCCCGGCGCCGCCCCGCCCCGGCCCCGGGTCGACCCCAACTCCACGCCGGCGTCGGTGGTCATGGTCCGCGACCTCGGGAGCCTGCGGCTCAACCCTGCCGTGTTCACCATCGCCTCTGCGCTGCTGTTCGGCCTGCTCGTCTACCAGCTGCACACCCGCGACAAGGAGCTCATGGCCCTCCAGGCCAAGCAGTAGGCTGAGCGGCGAAGCCCGTGGCCCAGTACCTGCCCCTCCTGGTGATGCTGATCCTGGCGATCCTGTTCGCCGGGCTCTCGATCGCCGCCTCCAAGCTCCTGGGGCCCGCCAAGCCCACGCTGGCCAAGTCGGCGCCCTATGAGTGCGGCATCGTTCCCGACCGGGAGCCGGCCGAGCGCTTCCCCGTGCGCTTCTACCTGGTGGCCATGATCTTCATCATCTTCGACATCGAGATCATCTTCCTCTTCCCGTGGGCGGTGATCTACCGTCAGCTGGGAGCCTTCGGCCTCTGGGAGATGCTCATCTTCGCAGTGGCGGTGTTCGTGTCGTTCATCTATCTCATTGGCAACGGCGCCCTGAACTGGGGTCCGGTCAAGCAGTTGAACCCGTTGGTCAGCGCCCGGCGCACCACCGATTCCACCGTGCGCCGGGTGGGCGCCGAAGGCCGACGGGTCGAGCCCGTTGAGCAGGGAGCGGCCTGATGGGCCTGGAAGACCTGAACCACAACTTCCTTACCGGCAGCATCGAGGATCTGGTCAAGTGGGCCCGGCGCAACAGCGTGTGGCCGGCCACCTTCGGCCTGGCCTGCTGCGCCATCGAGATGATGGCCACCGGGGCGGCCCATTTCGACCTGGCCCGTTTCGGCATGGAGGTCTTCCGGGCCTCCCCCCGCCAGGCCGACCTGATGATCGTCGCCGGCCGGGTGTCGCAGAAGATGGCGCCCGTGCTCCGGCAGGTCTACGACCAGATGATGGAGCCCAAGTGGGTGATCTCCATGGGCGTCTGCGCCTCGAGCGGTGGCATGTTCAACAACTACGCCATCGTCCAGGGCGTCGACCAGATCGTCCCGGTCGACGTCTACAGCCCCGGCTGCCCGCCCGGGCCCGAGACGCTCATGCACTCGATCCTCACCCTCCACGAGCTCATCCGCACCGGCGAGATCACCAAGCGCCGCAGCGCATCGGGGGCCGGCGCCGGCGTGCATGTCACCGAGCGCCGCATCGCCGTCGCCACCCCGACCTAGAGGAACGCCATCGGCGACCACAGGGGTGCAAGCCGCGGTCTAGTGTCGGCAGGTGGACGAGCCCGACGGCCAGCCTGCCGAGCAAGAACCGGCCCTCATCCATGGCGCCGTTTCGACGCTGTCCCGGGGTCAGCCGGTGGTGTTTCCCGCCCGGGCCGACTACCTCGACACCGTCGGCCTCCTCTACGACGACGGCTACCGGGTATGCGTCGACCTCACGGGCGTCGACTACTTGATGCACATGGACCGGGTGCTCCCGGCCGGCGTCGGCCCCGAGCGGTTCGAGGTGGTCCTGAACCTGTTGTCCACCGATACCCGCCAGCGCCTCCGGGTGCGCGTCCAGCTGCCCGAATCCGACCTCACCCTGCCCTCGATCTTCCTCCTCCACCCCGGCACCGAGGCCATGGAGCGCGAGACCTACGACATGTTCGGCGTCGTCTTCACCGACCACCCCGACCTGTCCCGCATCCTCATGCCCGACGACTGGGAGGGCCACCCGCTGCGCAAGGACTTCGGCGTGGGTCGCATCCCCGTCCAGTTTAAGGGGGCACCGCCAGCCCGATGACCACGTCTTCTGTCCAGTTCTCCGAAGGTGCCCAGGAGATCCAGCCGAAGTCCCGTACCGCAGGGGTCGAGTACCTGCGCGAGGTGGGCTCGGTCCTGCGCATCCCCCACCTGCCCGAGGAGGTCGACGAGGTCCCCACCGGCGACGACACCATGATCATCAACATGGGGCCCCAGCACCCCAGCACCCACGGGGTGCTGCGGGTGATGATGGAGCTCCAGGGCGAGACCGTGCTGCGCTGCAAGCCGGTCATGGGCTACCTCCACACCGGCATGGAGAAGACGGGCGAGGAGCTCACCTACCTCCAGGGCCCGACCAACGTCACCCGGATGGACTACGTGTCCCCGCTCTTCAACGAGCTGGTCTTCAGCCTGGCCACCGAGAAGCTGCTCGATGTGGAGATCCCGCCCCGGGCCACGTGGATCCGCATGCTCATGTGCGAGCTGAACCGGATGGCGTCTCAGGTCCTGTGGCTGGCCACCAACGGCATGGACCTGGGTGCGGTGTCCATGATGATCTACGGCTTCCGGGAGCGGGAGCTGATCCTGGCCTTCTTCGAGAAGGTCACCGGCCTGCGTCTGAACCACAACTACATCCGCCCGGGCGGGGTGGCCGTCGACCTGCCCGAGGGCTGGCGCGACGACGTCCTGAACATCCTCGAGGTCTTCCCGGAGCGCCTCGACGAGTACGACACCCTCCTCACCGGCCAGCCCATCTGGCAGGAGCGCACCCAGGGCGTGGGCGTGATCACCACCGAGGAGTGCCTGGCCCTGGGCGTCACCGGGCCGATCCTGCGCTCCACCGGCATGGCCTGGGACCTGCGCCGCGACCAGCCCTACCTGCACTACGACCAGGTCGACTTCGACGTCATCGTCGGCAGCTACGGCGACACCTTCGACCGCTACGCCATCCGCCTCAACGAGATCCGGGAGTCGATCAAGATCGTGCACCAGATCCTCGACAAGATGCCGTCGGGTGACTACCGGGTGCAGGACAAGAAGGTCACCCCACCGCCCCGTCACCGCATCGACGAGTCGATGGAAGCCCTCATCCACCACTTCAAGATCTTCACCGAGGGCTTCCGGGTGCCCGAGGGCGAGGTCTACGTGGCTGTGGAGTCACCCCGTGGCGAGCTGGGCTGCTACATGGTGTCCGACGGCAGCGCCAAGCCCTACCGCATGCACATCCGCGGGCCCAGCTTCGTCAACCTCCAGGCCCTGCCCCACATGATCCGGGGCGCCCTCATCGCCGATGCGGTGGCGGTCATCTCCACCATTGATCCGATCATGGGCGAAGTGGACCGGTAGGCCTTCGTGTGAGTTGAGCTACCGCAGCGGTACTCGAACTCACACAACGCGCAATCGCCGGCGTTTCCGGACCGGGCGGGCCTTGGAGTAGGCGGCGAGGACGTCGTTGAGGGCGTCACTCATGAGGTTGATGCCGAGGACGGAGACGGCGATGGCCAGGCCCGGGAACACCGACATCCACCAGGCCGTTCGCAGGAACTGCTGGGCGTTGCTGACCAGGTATCCCCAGCTCATCACCGTAGGGTCGCCGAGGCCGAGGAAGCTGAGGCTGGCCTCGAGCAGGATGATGCGGGAGCCGGTGAGGGCGATGACGACCATGGCCGTCGGCAGCACGTTGGGCAGGACGTGGTGCAGGATGACGCGCCGGTCGGTGGCCCCGATGGAACGGGCCGCTTCCACGTAGTCCCGGTCGCGCACCGAGAGCACCTCGGCCCGTGACACCCGGGCGAGGGTGGGCCACGACGTGAGGGCCAGCACGTAGATCAGATTGTCCAGGCCGGCGCCGAAGAGGGCGATGATGAGCAGGACCAGGAAGAACCGGGGGACCGATTGGAAGACCTCGGTGATCCGCATCAGGAGGTCGTCGATCCAGCCCCCGCGGTAGCCGGCGACGATCCCCACGGCCAGCCCGACGACCGACGAGATGGCGGAGACACCGAGGACGACGACCATCGAGGTGCGGGCGCCATGGAGCACCGCGCCGAACACGTCGCGGCCCAGGTTGTCGGTGCCGAAGAGGTGCGTCCCCGATGGCGCCAGCAGGGGGTCTCCGGCGGTCTGGAAGGGGTCGCCGGGCGAGATCACCTCGGCCAGCATCCCGGCCACGACGACGAGCAGGGTAAGTGCCAGCCCGGTGAGGCCTGCGGGGTGGTGCAGGAAACGCCGTAGGGCCGCCCGCCAGCGGTGCGGGCCACCGGGGGCGTCGCCGGCCCTGGACATCGCCCCCAACCCTGTCGGAGCCGGCGTGCCGGCGCCGGACTCAGCGGTAGCGGATGCGGGGATCGACACGGGCGTACACCAGGTCGGTGACGAGGTTGGCCAGGACCAGGCTGAAGGCCACGAGCAGGACCATGCCCAGCAGGAGCGGATGGTCGCGGGTCTGGGCCGCGGAGAGGACAAGACGGCCGAGCCCGGGCCAGCCGAAGACGGTCTCCACCAGCACCGCCCCGGAGAAGAGGAAGCCGATCCGGGTGCCGACCACGGTCACCACCGGGAGCAGGGCGTTGCGCAGGGCGTGGTGCACCAGGGCGTCGGTGGGGGAGAGGCCCTTGGCCTGGGCCACCCTGATGTAGTCGCTGTCCATCTCGGCGAGGATGCCGGTGCGGGCTATCCGGGTGATCAGGGCCACCTCGGAGGCGGCGAGCACCAGGGCGGGCAGCGCGAGGTGCCGGGCCACGTCGAAGTAGTGGGCCAAGCCGCTGTAGTCGGCCCGGGCGTCGGTCATCCCCTGGATGGGGAACCAGCCCGTGCGGAAGGCGATCGTCAGCATGGCCAGCTGGGCCAGCCAGAAGCTTGGCAGGGCGTAGCCGATGAGCGCGCCCGTGCTGATACCGAGGTCGAAGGGCCCGAACGGCCGGCGGGCGGCGAGGGCGCCCAGCGCCACGCCGCCCACGGTCGACACCGCCAGGGCGGTCCCCATGAGCAGGAGGGTTGCCGGCACCCGCTCCGCAATGAGGTCGACGACCTCCTGGCCCTGGACGAAGGACACGCCCAGGTCGCCGCGGAGCACGTTGGTCGCATACGTCCAGAACTGGGTGAGGACCGGCCGGTCGAGGCCGAACTTCTCCCGCATAAAGGCGTAGTACTCCGCATTGCCGCTCTCGCCGGCCACGGCCACCACCGGGTCACCGGGGGCGGCGTGGACGACGGCAAAGGTGACGACCAGGATGCTCGCCACCGCCGGCAGCACCTGGAGCAGCCGGCGGATGACGTAGCTCCGATTCATTGCGGGCTACTTCTTACAGCTGGCAGCCTCGGCGAAGAGCCCGGTGTTCTCGTGGTTGAAGCCAGTGCAGCCGGCGTTGAACGCCCGGAGACCAGCGCTTTCCGTCAGCCAGATGTAGGGCAGGTCGCGTACGACCTGCTCCTGGAGCTGGCGGTAGATCGGGGTGCGCTTGGCCGTGTCGGGCTCGGACGCGCCCTGGTCGAGCAGCCGGTCGACGTCGGCGTTGCTGTAGCCGGCGCCGTTGCTGAAGGCGGTGGTGCTGATCTGGCGCGAGTCGACAGTTCGGCGGAACCCGATCTCGGGGTCGTCGCCGTGGCAGTAGGACACGACGGCGGTGTCGAAGTCGCGGCGGGTGAACACTGCGGCCGAGAAGGTGGCGTTGTCCTCCGTCTTGACGTTGAGGGTGATGCCGACGGCGGCCACCTGGGACCGGATCTGCTCGCCGTAGCGGGTCTGGTCGCCGGCGAAGCCGTGCCAGTCGACCTCGAACTTGGTGCCGTCGGGCACGTTCGCCACGCCCCGCGCCGTCCGTGCGCCACCGCCCTCGTCCTTCCAGCCCACCTGGTCGAGGAGCGTCTTGGCCCGGTTGGCGTCGAAGGCGAGCAGGTTGAGCCCGGTGGCGGCGGCGAAGGTGATGCTGCTGTTGATGGGCGACTGGGCCACCTTGCCCTGGCTGAAGGAGACGGTACGGAAGGCCTGCTGGCGGTCGACTGCGTGCCAGAACGCCTGGCGGGTCCGCAGGTCGCCGAAGAACGCCGGCCGCTCCGCCGGCGGCTTGATGTTGAAGACGCCGGTCAGGGTGCAGTTCCCGCCGCCCGAGCCACGGGGTGCGGTGGCCGTCCCGACGGAGCGGTCGGCTTTGACGCGCTCGATGTCGGGGCCGGGGACGGAGCCGACCCAGTCGATCTCCCCGTTCTCCAGGGCGAGGAGCTGGGTGCCGGCCTCGGGGATCACCCGCTCGACCAGGCCGTCGAGGTAGGGGAGGCCGGGGCGGAAGTAGTCGGGGTTCCTGACCATCTTGATCTCTTGGATCGTGTAGCTGTCGAGCTTGAACGGCCCGGTGCCGACCGGCGTCTTGTTGGCGGGGCAGCCGGCGACGGTGGAGATGTCGGCGCAGCCCTCGTAGACGTGCTTGGGGATGATCGGTGCTTCGGTGACGTTGAGCTGCTGGAGCAGCGGCGCATAGGGCTGGGGGAAGCGGAAGACGACCGTCCGGGCATCCGGCGCCTCGATGGTGACGCTGGCGGAGCCCACCGACGCCTTGGTCCTGGCGTGGAACGGCAGCAGCGCCTTCTCGAAGGTGAACTTGACGTCCTCAGAGGTGAACGGCCGGCCGTCGTGCCACTTGACGTTCTGGCGGAGGTTGAACCGGTACACGCTGCCGCCGCCCTCGACGGCCCAGCTCTCGGCCAGCTCGGGAACGAGCTTGCCGTCGGTCCCCCAGCCCACGAGGCCGTTGAACATCATCTCCGAGGCGGTGTGGACACCTCCGTTCGAGGTGACCGCCGGGTTCAGGCTGCCCGGATCGGAGCTGATGGCCACCACGAGCGTGCCGCCCTTGGTCGGCTCGGCCACCGTGGTCTGCGTGGTCTGCGTGTTCCCTTGGGCATCGGGCGTGTCGTCGTCGCTGGCACATGCGCTGGCGACGAGCGTCATGGCCAGCGCGGCCACCGTGAGGTGCTTCTTCAATTCAGTTCCCCCAGAAGTGTCATTACACAGCGTTTCAATACGAACCACCGAATGGTACTACCGGTCATGTCGGCAAGCACGATTGGGTGATGTCGCCGTCCAACCCCGGGGCAGTGTATTTCCGGGGAGCCTCCTCTGCTCTTTCCCGTGACGCAGCGGAGAACGTCTCCGGGCGGACTGGGAGAAGGAGCTTCAAACCCATGGATGCAATCCTCTATTGGAACGATGTCGCCCTCGAGGCGAACCGGGTCAGTCACACCAACGGCAAGGGCGAGCAGACCGGCCCTCCCTTGAGCGCTCGGGCCCTGGCCATCGTCCACCTGGCCATGTACGACGCCTACGTCGGCACCTCCACCGTGCCGACCGACCCGCCCTACCTGCCCGGCCTTACGGCGGTCCCCGGCGCATCGCCCGACGCGGCCATCGCCACCGCGGCCCACACCACCCTGAGCATGCTGTTCCCAAGCCAAAAGGCGGACTTCGACAGTGAGTATGCGGCGTTCGAGCCCGCAGGCACCGCCGGCGAGGTCAACGACGGTGTCGCCTTCGGTCGCATCGTCGCCCTTGCCATGCTGGCGGACCGCAGCGGCGACCCCGACGTCGGCGACGCCGGCTACATGGTCTCCACTGCGCCGGCCCGCCACCGCGTCGACCCCGACAACGCCATCCAGGGCTTCCACGCCCCGTTCTTCGGGGCCCAGGCCAGGTGCTTCGCGGTGACCGCCCGCCATGCCCTCGACAAGCCGCCCCTGCCGGGTGACCCCGAGTACATCGAGGCCGTGCACCAGGTGCGCGGCAAGGGCATCGCCCCCGAGCTGAGCGGCACGGTGGCCTCGAGCCTGCGGCGGACGGCCGACGAAACGGCGATCGGCCTCTTCTGGGGCTACGACGGCCCCAAGAAGATCGGGACGCCGCCCCGCCTCTACAACCAGGTTGTGCGCAAGGTGGCCCAGGCCAAAGGCAACACCCTGGGCCAGAACGCCCGGCTGTTCGCGCTGGTCAACACGGCGATGGCCGACGCCGGCATCCTGGCCTGGGAGCAGAAGTACATCCACGACCTGTGGCGGCCGGTGGTCGGCATCCGGGAGCACGACCCCTCCATGGGCCCCGAGGGCACGCCCGGCCACGAGCTGGACGAGGACTGCGATCCCGGATGGCTCCCCTTTGGCGCGCCGGCGAGCAACGACACCACGAAGAAGAACTTCACGCCGCCCTTCCCGGCCTATCCCTCCGGGCATGCCACCTTCGGTGCCGCAGCCTTTCAGGTCACCCGGCTGTTCTACGACGGGAACGCGGGCACCCTGCCCGACACCCTGGCCGACGGCCTCTACTTCGTCTCCGACGAGCTGAACGGAGTCAACACGGACAACAAGGGCGCCATCCGGCCTCGCCACGTCCGTGACTTCGAGGACGGCCTGTGGGGGATGATCATCGAGAACAGCATCGGCCGCGTCTTCCTCGGCGTCCACTGGGTCTTCGACGGCTTCCTGCCCGGTCCCGGTGGCGACCCTGACCTCGACGCCAACGTCGGCGGCGTCCCCCTCGGCTTGAACATCGCCGAGGACATCTTCACCAGCGGGCTGACCAAGTCCACCGTCTGACCACTGCTCAACACCTGTGCGCGCCAGCGGGTCGCCTTCACGGGGCCCGCGGCGCCTCATCCCAGACCGAACGTGAGGTTCGTCATGATCGAGAAAATTCTTGTCGGAACGATGGCGGGCGACCCGTCTGCCGCAACCCTGGAGCTGGCCGCCGAGCTGGCCGCCACCCACGATGCCGAACTGGTCGTGCTGCAGCTCCAACCGCTGATCGATGCCCGCCAGGTGTTCGACCCCGGTGGCGTCCCTGCGCCAACCAGCCCCGCCCGTCGCCTTGGCGAGGAGTACCCGGGCCTCCGGGTGCGCACCAGTGAGGTCCGAGGCCAGCCGCTGCGCACCGTGTGCGACATGGCCAAGAACGAGCGGCCCGACCTCATCGTGGTCGGCCACGGCCGTGCCGGCGCCCTCCTGTCCCGCCGGGCGTCCAACGCCCTCGTGGAGCGGGCGGACTGCGCCGTCGTGCTTGTGGCGTCATGATGGGTATCTGGCGGGCAGTTCAGGGGCGGGACCGACCGTTGCGTGCCCTCACCCTCGGGGTGGACGTCGTGCGCTGCTTCTACGGGAGGCCGATTGCCTGGCTCGCGCTCATCGTCAGCGCCGCCTTCCTGACCTACGGCGGCGGCGCGGTCATGTTCTGGTTCCACGCCGTCGTGCGCGGGGAAGCGGGACCGGCCATCGCCGACGTGCACCACTGGCTGCTCGACTCCACCCTGGGCTTCGTCGCCCTCACGCCGGCGCTGGCCGTGATCCTCCCGCTGGCGGTCTGGCACGCCGGCGGGGCGGCGCCCGGCTCCCGAGCCCGGCTCTGGGTGTACGTGGCCGCCACGGCGACCCTTTTCACCCTGTTCACCGGCCCGGGGCCCCTACTGCACAACGCAATCGCCGGGGCCGGGACCCCCCTCGCCGACCTGGCCACCCGCGTCTTCGGTGAGGCGCCGGGCGCCGTCACCGACGGGATGCACGTCCACGCTCGCTCGGCCCTGATGGAGGGGTTCCTCCAGCTCTGTGTCGGCCTGCCCGTCTACACGGCCTGCACGTGGCTGGCTCTCGGCTTGGTCCGCATGTGCGTCCGCGCCACCCGACGCCGGGCCACGCCTGCCCCCGCCGAGCAGGTGGTCACCTTGCGATGCTCTGACACCGGAGCCGACCACCCCAATCGTCGACACGACGAGACCCTCGGCGCAGGCGGTCGGCCGCGCTAGGGTGCGGCCGATGGACTGGCCTCGGGTCGCATACCGGCGCTGATGGCCCGGCTGACTGCTGAGAACCTCCAGCGGGCGCGCCAGCTCATCGCTCTGTACCCGCAAGCACGCTCGGCGCTGATCCCGATCCTGCACATTGCGCAGGAGCAGGACGGCTGGCTCACGCCCGACGGCATGGCCCACGTCGGCGAGCTGCTCGACCTCGACCCGGCCGAGGTCTACGGCACGGCCAGCTTCTACGACATGTTTTTTACTCACCCGGTCGGGCGCCACCTGGTATCGGTCTGCACCAACCTGGCCTGCCTGCTCAACGGGGCCGACGAGCTGCTGGAGCACGCCGAGGCCCGCCTGGGCGTCGCCCCCGGGGGCACCACGGCCGACGGCGAGTTCACACTCGAAGAGGTGGAGTGCATCGCCTTCTGCGGCGCCGCCCCCTGCCTGGCCGTGAACTGGCGGTTCTTCGGCAACATCGGCAATGACGACTTTGACCGGCTGGTCGAGGACCTGGCCGCCGGTCGCCTGGCCGACGACGTGCCGCCCCACGGCACGCTCAACCGCGTCGGGCGTCGAGTCGGCCTCATGGCCGCCGGCAAGGACAGTGGCCTCATGGCCGCCGGCAAGGACAGTGGCCTGATGGCCGACGTCGGCACGGCTCCGCCGCCGCCCGCCGGCGAGGCCAACCCTCCCCAGTCGAAGGCCACCTGACGTGATCACCGACGCCGCACCCATCGTCACCGCCCGAATCGGGACGGCCCAGTCGTGGACGCTGCGGTCCTACCTCGACCACGGGGGCTACGAGGGTCTCCGTAAGGCCCTCACCATGGACCCCTCGGAGGTGCAACAGGAGGTCCTCACCGCCAACCTCCTCGGGCGGGGCGGCGCCGGCTTCGAGGCGGGCAAGAAGTGGGGGATGCTGGCCAAGGCCGAGCCGAAGTACCTCGTGATCAACGGCGACGAGAGCGAGCCCTGCACCTTCAAGGACCACATGCTCATGGAGGAGGACCCTCACCAGATCATCGAGGGCACCCTCATCTGCGCCTACGCCATCGGGGCCTCGCAGGCCTTCATCTTCGTACGGGGCGAGTTCGCCCTGGGTCTCGAGCGCATGGCCTCGGCCCTGAACGAGGCCTACGCCTTCGGGGCGGTCGGTCGCAACATCCTCGGATCCGGGTTCTCCATCGACCTGGTCGTCCATCCCGGCGCCGGCGCCTACATCTGCGGTGAGGAGACCGCCCTCATCGAGAGCCTCGAGGGCAAGCGAGGCTATCCGCGCGACAAGCCGCCCTGGTTCCCGGCGGTGATGGGCCTGTACAAGGCGCCGACCATCGTCAACAACGTGGAGACGATGTCGAACCTGCCGTGGATCGTGACCAACGGCGGGGCCGCATTCGCCGCCCTGGGCATCGGTCGCTCCACTGGCACCCGGCTGTTCTCCGTCTCCGGCCACGTCAACCGCCCGGCCAACTACGAGATCGAGATGGCCAAGTCCACCTTCCGGGACCTCATCTACGACCCCAAGCTGGGCGGCGGCATCCGCAACGGCAACGCCCTCAAGGCATTCGTGCCCGGGGGTGTGTCGGCGCCCTGGTTCGGCGCCGACCAGGTCGACATGGCTCTCGACCAGGATGCGGTCGGCAAGGCCGGGTCCATGCTCGGTTCGGGCTCGGTCGTAGCCATGGACGACACCACCTGCATGGTCCGGGCCGCGTGGCGGATCACCCGCTTCTTCCACCGTGAGTCCTGCGGGCAGTGCACGCCCTGTCGGGAGGGTGGAGGCTGGCTCGACAAGATCATGCGACGCATCGAGCTGGGCCAGGGTCGCGAGTCCGACCTCGACCTCCTCCTCGACGTGTGTGACAACATCGCCCCCGGGCTCGGCTGGCCTCCTCAGAAGACCACTATCTGCGTGCTCGGGCCCTCCATCCCCTCCTCCATCACCTCCGGCATCAGGATGTTCCGCGACGAGTTCCTCGTCCACATCAAGGAAGGTGCGTGCCCCTTTGGCCGGTGACCCCCTGAAGATCACCGTCGACGGCAAGAGCATCGAAGCCAAGCCGGGAGAGATGATCATCGCCGCCGCCGAGCGGGGCGGCACCTACATCCCCCGGTTCTGTTGGCATCCCAGGATGCGGCCGGTGGGCATGTGCCGCATGTGCCTGGTCGAGATCAAGGGTCCCCGCGGCTTCTCGCTTCAGCCCGCCTGCTATGTCCCGGTGGCCGACGGCCAGGAGGTCGTCACCGACTCACCCAAGGTCAAAAAGGCCCAGGACGGCGTGCTGGAGTTCCTCCTGATCAACCACCCCCTCGACTGCCCGGTTTGCGACCGGGGCGGCGAGTGCCCGCTTCAGGACCAGACCTTCGCCTTCGGCCCCGGCGAGAGCCGTTTCGTCGAGGAGAAGCGCCACTGGGCCAAGCCCATCCCGATCAACCCCCTTGTCGCCCTCGACCGGGAGCGCTGCATCCAGTGCTCTCGTTGCACCCGCTTCGCCGACGAGGTGGCGGGCGACGCCATGATCGACTTCATCGGCCGGGCCGACGCCACCGAGGTCAACACCTTCCCCGACCGCCCGTTCACCTCCAACTTCAGCGGCAACGTGGTCCAGATCTGCCCGGTCGGGGCCCTCACCGCCACCCCCTACCGGTTCAAGGCCCGCCCCTGGGACCTCGACGTGGTCGAGTCCACCTGCACGGCATGTGCGGTTGGCTGCCGCATGGCCCTGCAGTCGTCGTCGAACCGCCTGATCCGCCACCTCGGCGTCGACAGCGACCCGGTCAACCACGGGTGGCTCTGCGACAAGGGCCGCTTCTCCTACGAGCAGACCGACAACCCCGATCGCCTCCGCACCCCGCTGGTGCGCAAGGAGGGCCGGCTGGTCGAGGCCAGTTGGAACGAGGCGCTGGCCGCGGCGGCCAAGGGGCTCCGGCGTATCCGGGAAGCCTCCGGCCCCGGCGCCCTCGCCGTCCTGGGCGGCGCCCGGCTGGCGAACGAGGACGCCTACGCCTGGGCCAAGCTGGCGAAGGGCGTGCTGGGTACCGACAACGTCGACTGCCAGATGGGCGACGGCCTCCCCGCCGACCTCGTGCTAGGGCTGCCCCGCGCCACCATCGACGAGGCGTGCGGCGCGTCGGCCGTCGTCCTGCTCGCTCCCGACCTCAAGGAGGAGCTGCCCGTCTTCTACCTACGGCTGCGGGAGGCGGCGGTCGAGGGGAGCCTGAAGCTGGTCGAACTGGCGCCACAGAGCACCGGTCTCAGCCGCCACGCCGAGGTCCGCCTCCAGTACCGCCCCGGCGAGGCTGCGGCCGTCGCCCGGGCCCTGGCTGCCACGCGCGTCCCCGACGAGGGGGCCGGCGGGGTGTCGGCCGCCGACATCGGCGCCGCCGCCGAGCTGCTGGGCGGGTCCGAGTCGGTGGTCATCGTCCTCGGGCGGGCGTCACTGGCCGAGTCGGCCGAGAGCATCGCCGACGCCGCCGGCGTGCTGGCCGCCGCCCTGCCCGACGCCACCTTCCTGTCCGCGCTGCGGCGGGGCAACGTCCACGGCGCCCTCGACATGGGCCTGGCTCCCGGGATCCTGCCCGGCCGGGTCTCTCTCGACGAGGGCCGGGCCTGGTTCACCGAGGCTTGGGGCCACGCGCCGGCTGCGACCGGGATGGACACCGGGGCCATCCTCGCCGCCGCCGCCGAGCACAAGGTCCAGGGCCTGGTGCTGATCGGCGCCGACCCGGCATCCGACTTCCCCGACCGCGCCCTGGCCGCCAAGGCGCTGGCGGGGGTGCGCTTCACCGTGGCCATCGACCTGTTCGGGGACAGGTTCGCCGATGCCGACGTGGTCCTGCCCGCCGCCGGCTACGGCGAGCGCACCGGCACCACCACCAACATGGAGGGTCGGGTAACCCGCCTGGGCCAGAAGGTGACGGCGCCCGGCACCGCCCGCCCCGACTGGATGATCGCCGCCGATCTGGCCACCCGCCTGGGCGCCGATCTGGGCTTCGAGTCCCTCGACGACATTGCCTCGGAGATCGAGCGGTTGGCTCCGGCCTACGCCGGCCTCACGCCGCAACTGCTGGCCCGGCCGGGGTACCGCGACGGCGTGGTGGTTCCGCTGGCCGACGGGTCGCCGACCGAAGTCGACCGGCCCAAGGAGGGCATCGAGGTGGCGGCCAGCGAGGCCCATCTCGGTAACGTCCTGCTCGAGAACGATCCCGGCGCCGAGAACCCCCTCGACCCGCAGGCCGATGTGGCCGTCGAACCTGCGGCCGCCCCGTCCATTGGCCCGAACGGCCCCTTGAGCGGGGTGATGGGCCGCCCGCGGGTGATCCGCCACCGCGCCGGGGCGCCGGCCCGGCAGGCGCCGCCCGTCGATGCCTACTCGCTGCGCATGGTGGCCGTCCGCACCTTGTACGACGCCGGCGCCCTCGTTACCCGGTCGCCGTCGCTGGCCGCCCTGGTCGAGGGCCCCTGCCTGCGGGTCAACCCCGCCGACCTCGGTCGCATGGGCGTGACGACGGGTGACCGGGTCCGGGTCTCGTCGTCGCGAAAGTCCCTCGTCCTCGACGTGGCCGCCGACCCCCACGTACTCCGGGGCTCGGCCCTGCTGGCCTTCAACACCCTTGGAGAGGGTGCGGCCGACCTGATCGATGCCACCCAGCCCGTCACCGACCTCCGGGTGGAGACGGTGAAGTAGGGCCATGGGCGACCCTCTCTACGCCGACGGGATCAACGCCGCCGTCCTGCTCATCGTGGCCGCCAAGGTCCTCATCGTCTTCGCCTTCCTGATGGTGTCGGTCCTGTTCATGGTCTGGTTCGAGCGCAAGGTCATCTCCGACATGCAGAGCCGGATCGGGCCCGACCGGGCCGGGCCGTGGGGGCTGCTGCAGACCCTGGCCGACGGCATCAAGCTGTTCTTCAAGGAAGACCTGCTGCCCGATCGGGCCGACCGGAAGATCTTCCACCTGGCGCCGTACCTGTCGATCGTGCCGGCATTCGCGGCCTTCGCTGTCGTGCCCTTCGGTGGCACCATCTCGGTGTTCGGGCACCGGACCCACCTCCAGCTGGCCGACCCGCCCATCGGCGTCCTGTTCCTGCTGGCCATGTCCGGCATCGCCGTCTACGGGATCATGCTGGCCGGCTGGGCGTCGGGTTCGAAGTACCCGCTGCTCGGGTCGGTACGGGCCTCGGCCCAGATGGTGTCTTACGAGGCGGCCATGAGCCTGGCCATCGCCGCCGCCGTGCTCGCCGCCGGCTCCCTCTCCACCCGCGACATCGTGATCGCCCAGGAGGGGTACCGCTGGAACCTCTGGGTGCTGGGTGTGGTGCCGTTCGTCATCTACCTGATCGCGGCCACGGCCGAGACCAACCGCCCGCCCTTCGACCTGGTCGAGGCCGAGCAGGAGCTGGTTGGCGGTTTCCACACCGAGTACTCCTCGATCAGCTTCGCCCTGTTCTTCCTGGCCGAGTTCATGAACACCGTCACCGTCTCGGCGGTGGCCGTCACCCTGTTCCTGGGCGGACCCAACGGCCCCCGCATAGGCTTCCTGCCCGACCTGTGGCCGGTGGTGTGGTTTCTGGGCAAGCTGCTGGCCTTCCTCTTCGTCTACGTGTGGTTCCGGGCCACGCTGCCCCGGTTCCGCTACGACCAGCTCATGGACCTGGGTTGGAAGAAGCTGATTCCCCTCGCCCTGTACTGGCTGTTGCTGATCGCCGCCCTGCGAGTCGGCCGCGACCAGGGCTGGAACGCCGGGATCGTGCTGGCTGCGGGCGTGGCCGTGGGCGCGGTGGCGTGGGCGGCCCTCGGCGCCGCCCTCCGCCAGGGAGAGACAGCGGAGGCGTCCGCGATGAGCAGCGGCACCTGATGGGCTACCTCGACGGGTTCCGGATCACCCTCAAGCAGATGTGGGGCGATCGCGTCACCAACGTCTATCCCGACGAGAAGCGCCCCAAGCCCGACCGCTTTCATGGCCGCCACGTCCTCAACCGTTACGAGGACGGCATGGAGAAGTGCATCGGCTGCGAGCTGTGCGCAGGGGTGTGTCCGGCCCGCTGCATCTACGTGCGGGGCGCCGACAACCCGCCCGACGAGCCGGTGTCGCCCGGCGAGCGCTACGGCTTCGACTACGAGATCAACTACTTGCGCTGCATCCACTGCGACCTATGCGTGGAGGCCTGTCCCACCGAGGCCATCACCGAGTCCAAGCTCTTCGAGTTCTCCTTCACCGACCGCCAGGACGCCATCTACACCAAGGCCGAGCTGGTGGTGGGCGACGACGGCCATCCCCAGAAGCTGCCCTGGGAGGACTGGCGCCCCGGCGACGAGCAGCACACCTCGGCGTGGGTCCGGGCCACGGCGCCCAGCGGGGCGGCGGCCTACGAGGGCCGGATCGGATGGTCGGGCGAGCTCGGCTTCGGCGTGCGGGCCGCGGAGAAGGGCCAGACCGCCGAGAGCGACAAGGCCTCAGCGGCCAAGAGCGGCAAGAAGGCCTCAGCGGCCAAGCCCGCGCCCAAGCGGGGACGCCGCTGATGGACTGGGTCGTCTTCGTGGTCGCCGGCGTCGCCGTGCTGGCCGGGGCGCTGGGCGTCATCCTGGCCACCCATCCCGTGCACTCGGCCCTGATGCTGGTGCTCACCCTCTTCGGCGTGGCCGTGCTGTTCGTGGCTCAGCAGGCCCACTTCCTGGCCGCCGTGCAGGTCATCGTCTACGCCGGCGCCATCGTGGTGCTCTTCCTGTTCGTGATCATGCTCCTGGGCGTCGACCGCTCGGAGAACGTCAGCTCCGACCCGTTGCCGGGCCAGCGACCGATCGCCTATCTGGCCGGCCTCGGCGTGGTCGCCGCCATCTTCCTGCTGGCCCGCACCACCTGGGTCTCGGGTGCCGCATCGGTGGCCGGCGCGGCCGACGGTCCGGGGAGCAACGTCGAGAAGCTGGCCCGGTCGCTGTTCACCCGCTACCTGCTGGCCTTCGAGATGACGTCGGTGCTCCTGGTCATCGCCGTGGTGGGCGCCGTGGTCCTGGCCCGCCACTCCCCGTCCGGCGGCGTCCATGGATCGGAGGACTCATGAGTGTCCCGGGAGCCTGGTACCTCGGGCTGGCGGCCATGCTGTTCACTATCGGCGGCGTGGGCCTGCTCATCCGCCGCAACGTGCTGATCATGTTCATGTGCGTGGAGCTGATGCTCAACGCGGTCAACCTCACCTTCGTCACCTTCGCCCGCATGCTCAACGACATCGGCGGCCAGGTGGTGGTGTTCTTCGTGCTGGTGGTGGCGGCGGCGGAGGTCGTGGTCGGCCTGGCCATCATCGTCTCCATCTTCCGTCGACGCACCGACGCCACCGCCGACGACATATCCATGCTCAAGGGCTGAGGCGCGCCTGTGATCCACGCCGTCTGGCTCATCCCCGCCCTGCCCCTGGCCGGGTTCCTCATCCTCCTGGCCACCGGCCGGCGCCTCGGCGACCCCAAGGCGGGCTACGTGGGCACCGCCATGATGGCCGGCTCGTTCATCGTCGCCATCATGGTCTTCTTCGACCTCATGGGCCTCCACGGCGAGGAGCGCCGCTTCGAGCAGGAGCTTTTCACCTGGATCAGCGTCGGCGGCCTCAACGTGCACGTCGGGTTCCTGGTCGACCCGCTCTCGATCACCATGGCCCTCTTTGTGACGGGCGTGGGCGCCCTCATCCACCTGTACTCGGT